>JAFSNU010000284.1 GCA_017447325.1 Synergistaceae bacterium
ACAGCGATAAATTTTATAATTTTTATATATATGTATAAAGGAAGATGTTGTAGTTTTGAGTTTGAAAGATTTATCCGCAACTTGCAAGTATGAAATTAAGAAGGAATGGAAAGCCGTTGTAGTGATTAGTATCGCCTGTCTAGTTCAGGCGTTCGCCGTGCATTACTTCACGCTGCACTACCATTTCCCCGACCTCGGCATCTCCGGCCTTGCGGTCTTGTCTTATTATTTATTTAACATCTCGCCGAGCTGGATTATCTTAATAGGCAATATTTTATTATTAATCTGGGGACGGCGCGAGCTCTCAGACAGATTTTTAATCTTAACTTTAATATCAGTCGGCATGTTCTCACTTGGCCTTTCACTGTTCGAGTTCTTAGATATTAAATTATCTTTGCCTGAAGATAAATTCATGGCGACGTTAATTACAGGCTTGCTAAAAGGCATCAGCACGGGAATAATTTTCAACATCGGCGGCTCGACCGGCGGCCTCGATATTATAGCAATGGTCGTCAGGCGCAGGCACGGTATAGAGGTCGGACAGTTCTCCATACTCGTGAACTTGTTTATATTAGCTTTATCAATCGGCGTCGTCGGACTTGAAGCTGTCGTTTACGGAGCGGCCGGCCTCTACGTCAACGGAATTACTTTAGACAACGTCACGCGAAGCTTCGACAAGCGCAAGCAAGCTTTTATTATTACAAACATTCCCGACGAAGTCAGCGAGTTTATTAATTCCAAAGGCAAGGGCGTTACGCGTTTAGAGGGCGTCGGCACATACACCGGCAAGCCCCGCTCAGTTTTAATATCACTCTTAGAGCCTCGTCAAGTCGTGCAGTTAAAATTATTTTTGAAAGAGCGCGACCCAAAGGCCTTTGTGTCTATCTGCGATGCTTCCGAAGTTTTAGGCCAAGGCTTCAAGAGCTGGCGCAGCCTTTAGCTTTTGGCTTGCAGCTCTGCGAGGCTTGCAAGCACAAATTTAAACAGGTACACTACTTCACCCCTCCGTCAACTGCGTTGACACCTCCCCTTACAGGGGAGGCAAGTTTAATATTAATAATAAATTATAAATAACTGCAATAACAAATTAACTATAATGCCTCCGGCTATGTCGTCAGCCATGATGCCCCAGCCGGACGGCAGCCTTTCAAATAAATAAACAGGCCAAGGCTTCAAGATATCTACTATTCTAAATAATACTAACGCCGGAATAATAAAAGTCTTCGGCAAGAACAAAACTGCGAGCCACACCCCGACAGCCTCGTCTATCACAATACAGCCCGGGTCATGCTCTTTCGCATAAGCCGCGCCTAAAATCTTTTCAGCCCGGCACGAAGCCCATACGCCTAAAATTATTATTAATATAATCGCATATATATTCACGTTAATAAACGCGCTTATTAAAGCCGCGATAACAGAGCCTACAGTCCCGGGAGCTTTAGTTAAAAATCCTGCGCCGCATATAGTCGCGATTAACACAGCTAATTTATCAAGCATAATTAAATCCCCAGAATTTTATCTAAATCAAAACGAGCCTGCTCGTAAGTGTCGAGCTTTAACGCGTTAAGTCCGGCCTGTCTTGCCGCATTCACGTTGCGCTCCACGTCGTCAATAAAGATGCAGCGTTCAGGCTTAAGATTATATTTATTAATTAATAATTCATAAATCTTTAAGTTCGGCTTTATTAAATGAACGTCGCACGAAAATATTCCGCCGTCAAGCCACGGCAAGAAATCTAAAGCCTGCGGATTAGCGTGCATGATAATTTTAGAATAATTAGACAAATATAAAGTTTTAAAGCCGTGACGCTTCACGTGACAGATCCACGGTATAGAAGTCTGACGCTTGACAATGCACTTGCCGATATGCTCAGGACTGCACGCAACTCTAATTTCACGCTCACAGTCCGGCGCACCGCTAACAAAGCCGTCAATAATTTCTTCGTCGCTCATCTCTCCAATATCTAACTCGTCCCATAAACGATACTGGGGATTACGCGGCGAGGCCTGCATCCAAATTGCCTGTTCGATTTTGCCGCGCTTGTCCAACGAGCCCATAGAGTTTAATAAATCATTAATATACAAATGCCAGCCGAAGTCCGCCAGCACGTTCCCAATGTCAAATATCACAGTATTAATATTATTATTCATGCTTTAATCTCCAAAATTTTAATTTATAATTATTATACTATGCTTACTAAATTTAAATTCTTGAACACTGAGATTTATATCGCGAACATCGCAAGCAGACTTGACAGGCCGGTCGATAAATATTTAAAGTTCTTCACGCCGGAGCGTCAGGCTCGCATCATGCGCTATAAATTCAACGCAGACAGAAACAGGACGCTCTGGGCTGAGTTATTAGCCCGTAAAATTATTTCGCGAAAGCTTAATATAAATTTTAATAAAATTATTATAAGCCGTGACGAGAGCGGCAAGCCGTTTATAAATAATATAAATAATAATAAATTAAATTTCTCGATCTCGCACTCGGGCGATTATATAGCTGTCAGTGTCGGCGAAAATTTAAACGGCGTTGACATCGAGACACGGGCTCGTGATAAATTAGACTTAAATATCGCTAAACGATTTTTCTTACAGCATGAATATAATTATTTATTAAATTTAAATCAAGACTTGCAGCAGCAAGAATTTTTGAAGATCTGGACGCTGAAGGAGAGCTGTCTGAAGTGTTTAAATTTAAACGAGTGGTCTGATGTCGATACGTTTCAATTATTAAATTCTAAATATAACAACGCCGCCGGACAGAATTTTATCTTGCCAGATTTTAAAGCTGTAATCGGCGTATGCGAAATTTAAATATAAAAATCCGCCGGAGCAAAAACTCAGGCGGACTTTTAAAATTTTTAAATTAAATTCTAAATCTCTTCTATATAATTAATATAATCAAGCGATCTTAACGCCTCGACTATATCAGCGTGTTTTTTATACTTCCCCGCGTCGCGCTCGTAAATTGTCATCGACACGGAGTAAACGCTCAGGCCTGAGTTATTATAAGCCGGATTGGACTCTATATCGTCTATTCTTAATCCTAACTTTCTAATCGTGCTGACAAAGTCCTGCAAATTACTCGAGTTCTTTAGCTCTAAATGCACTTCAAAATGATTTGAACGCTCTTTTAATATATCCTCTATCAGCGGCAGCTTCGACAGCACAAATAATAAAACAAGATACGAGACTAAAGTTACAGTGTAAAATCCCGCGCCGATTGCAATTCCGACAATGCCGCAGACCCAAAGGCCGGCTGAAGTCGTCAGGCCTTTAATCTGACTTTTCGAGCTGAACACAATGCAGTTGCCGCTGATCATCGCCGCCGAGACCACCGCCGCCGCCGATACAACTGCAAAGCTCTCGCCCGACTCGTTCAGCAAACAAATATCAGTTACCGCCGCAACAGCCGAGCCAAGCGAGACTAATATAAAAGTTCTAAGTCCGGCAGAGTGACGCTTGCTCGATCTCTCGCAGCCGATTACCGCCGCCATGATAACAGCCATGACAAGCCTGAACAAAATCGAATATAAATTAACTCTCACTGACCACGAGCCGAGTAGAGCGGC
>JAFSNU010000285.1 GCA_017447325.1 Synergistaceae bacterium
GCGCCTTTATTAATCTCAAAGCCGCGCTGCTCTAACTCATTTAAAAATTTTTCTTGATTATCATTAAAATATTTTGCGACGGCATTAAAGCTCAGCATTCCGTCAGCGTGAATCCAATAAATATTAGGCGAGCTTAAATTTTTATTAATATTAAAATTTTTCTTGATTGGAAGCTCGAGATTTCTTGCCTCTGCGGTCTGCTTTAAAGCTCGGACGAGAGTCGTGCAGTTAAGCGCGAATATAACGGCAAGAACGCCGATGAACATATAAATAGCTTTGTGCGACGGGGGGGGGGGGGGTATGCGATTTTAATTTTAATGCGGTTATGCACGCGGCAAGAAATATTATTGCCGTGACAACTACTGCAATGCCATGATCGAAAGGCCAATAGTCATTTAAAAACTGCATGATCTGGAAACCAAAATAAAAGCCAGTCCAGCAAATTATATTAAATGCAAAGGCCGCAAGCACACGCCGAAAAATTATTAACGAGATTAAATAACTTAACGCAGCCGTAATGCTGAATACGCAAGTTAATATTGCTATAGTTTTGAGTGAAAATTCGCTGGTGTTTCTTGCGCCGAAGTAAATAAAAATAACCGCCGAGTACATCACTACGGCCAAGCCGTAAATAAATTTAGTCACTAAATCATCACGGCCAAACAAACTAAACTTCAATGCAAGTCCTCCTTAAACTTAAATAAATAATTTAAAATTTTAAACACGGCCATTATAGCATAAAGCTTACAGATCGCCGGTGAATGCGAAAGTCATTTTAATTATTCTGCCTTTGTCGTCGAGGCTGAACTCAAACATATTATAGCCGTTGTCGAATTTATAAATTAAACTTGAATTATCACTTTGCGAGGGCTCGCCTAAAGTTTTTATAACGCGCTGCCTGCCGTCGCCGATTTTAATATCGCCGAAGCGCATTTTGCCGTCAAGCACGACCGCGCCGGTCAAGTCATCGTTAATATAATTAATTAAATAATTTTCGTGCTGAACTCTCGTGATAACATAAGGCTTATTAGCATCGCCAGATTTTTCAGTTTTAAAATTTGCATTGTCGCCCGCAAATAAAATTTTTGCCTTGTCAGGTGTTAAGCCAAAATCTTGATTAATTTTAGCTAATAAATTTATTAATCTCTCATCGCCCTCGAGTTCCAACGGGATTAAAAATTCTCCTGCAACCCAGCCCGTGCCTTCAGCTCTGGGCAGCTCGACCTCGTACCATTTTTTGCCGGCCATCACCCGCGAGCTTAAAACTATAGCTTGATCAAACTCGTTAAGCCGCGTTAAAATTTCAGAATTTAAATTCGGATACTCGCGCACTCTAACATGATTGCCCGTGCACGAGCCTATCGCCGGAAAATCTTTAAATATCGCAAGCTCTCTTGCCTGAGCAATATTAAAATTTAAAATAAAAATTAAAATTAAAGCTATGCTAAGCATCCGCATTATTATTAATTTCTCCTGAATTTAATTTTTCACAGCCGTCTCTTGCCTCGCCTGTAATAGTTGGTGTTTGATCTGCAGACGTGAGATTGTTCCCGCTCTCGTCAATCTCAACGAAAAAATCTTCTCTATGCTTGTACCAGAGCCATAATGCAGTGCCTGCAAATGCGAAGCCTAATAATAATCCAAATATAATATAGTCAAGCCGCGCCTCGCGCCCGAACAAAGTTCCGCCGTAGCCGGCCAGCGCGTAGCCGAAAGAAATTACGCTGAACATCGACAAAGTCGTAATAAATAATCTCATAAATTTATTTGCTCCTGTCTTAAAATTCTTAAAATTTTTAATTTTAAATTTTGCACAAAATTATTAATACAACGTGATAAATTTATTATAAAATAATTTTGCAATTTTAAAAATTTTGGAGATGTTTTGAATGAGTGAAAATAAAAAACTGCCAATCTTAGACTTGAGCCGGTCGTTTAAAGAAATTCACAGCGAAGTCAGCGAGGCGGTTGAGCGCGTGTTAAGCTCTCAGGCTTTTATTTTAGGGCCTGAAGTCAGAAATTTTGAAAAGCACGTTGAAAGTTATTTAGAGCTTCAGGAGAACGGAGCGATAGGATGCGCGTCCGGCTCTGACGCTTTATTATTAGCGTTAATGGCTTTAGATTTAAAACCAGGCGATGAAGTCATCACAACGCCGTTCACTTTCTTTGCGACGGCAAGCGCGGTAACGAGACTGGGAGCGCGTCCCGTGTTCGTTGACGTTGATTTAGAGACTTATAATATAGATTTAGATCAAGCTTTAAGCAAAATTAATAGCAAGACTAAAGTATTTTTGCCCGTGCATTTGTTCGGCCAGACAGTGCCTATCGAAAAAATTTATGACGAGTTAAAATCACGCAATATAAAAATAGTAGAGGACGCGGCGCAGTCGTTCGGAGCATGGCGCAAAGTTAATGACAAGATTTTACGCGACGGAGTTATGGGCGACATCGGCTGCTATTCGTTCTTTCCGACGAAAAATTTGGGCGGCTGCGGAGACGGCGGCATGGTCGTCACGCGCGACGAAAATCTTGCGGCGAGATTAAGACGTCTAAGAGTTCACGGCGAGGGCTCGACTTATTATCATGAAGAAGTCGGACTTAACAGCAGGCTTGACGCAATTCAAGCGGCGATTTTAGATATTAAATTAAAATATCTCGAGAAATGGAACAAGCAACGCCGCGAGCTTGCAGCAAATTATAAAAATTTATTTGATAATTATGATTTAAATGATTTTATTAAAGCTCCTGTAGAACTCGAGAATAATTATCATATTTATCATCAGTACGTCGTGCGTGTGAGCGAGAGACGCGACGGCTTGATGAAATTTTTGGAAGAAAATAATTTTACGACGCGCGTTTATTATCCGTTATGCTTACACTTGCAGCACTGCTTTGAATTTTTAGGCGGCAAGCCCGGCGACTGTCCGAACGCAGAGAAATTAACTCAAGAAGTATTAGCGCTGCCGATCTTCCCGGGATTAATGAGCGATGAGCAAGAGAGATTAGTCGGCAAGATTAAAGAATTTTTTAAATAAATTTAAAATTTTTGCGTAAATTTGGCGTTTCCCTCTTGTAATATTTTAAATTATTCGCTAAAATGCGGTAATGATGCAATATGATTTTGCAAATATCGATTTTGGAGGCGTTTTGTAATGACTAAAACAGAATTTGTGGCTAACGTAGCAGAGGCAACGAAGCTTACGAAGAAGGACGTTGCGGCGGTTGTTGACGCGGCTCTTAAAGAAGTCGGCGATGCTTTAAGCAAGGGCGACAAGTGCAC
>JAFSNU010000286.1 GCA_017447325.1 Synergistaceae bacterium
GATAAATTAAAGAAAATGGTCGAACATCAAAAAAAGATGCTCGCGCATCTCGACAGCTCGAAAGTAAACGACATGAAGAGCAAGCGTCAGGCCTTAATTAACAGCTTTAATGAAGTGCAAAACATACTTAAAAATACAGACGGCATAACGCATATGATCGACGATTTTGATAATAAATTTAAAGCGCGGCATCCGGATTATACAAGCGGCTTAAAAATTAAAGATCTCAAGTCGCGTAACGACGACCGCGATAATAAATGGCGCAATACTGCTAAGGCTTATATGCAAAGCGCTAATAAACTTGCGCATGATTATAATAATAATAAAGAGCTGCGTGAAAAATTAATGGAAATTATCAAAAGTCCTGACGGTCAGACCCAAGCTATTCAGACTATCGGCGTGCTTTTGGATCACGCTAATATGATGCTTGTGCGCAACGAGAACACTCTTCAGGGATTTTTTACGACTTATCTCGAGTCTGAACGCGATTTATTAGACAAGCGTGAACAGAAAGGCAAGAGCGTTCTTGAGGCGTGCGGCGGGCTTAAAAATCACAAGCCGAATGTGACGGCGCGCAAGCTGGGAATATAAATTATGCTTAAAAAATTTTTAATTTTATTAATAATATTAATTTTAATAACGCCTGATAATGCTTTTGCGCTGTTAAATCAGGAAGTCACTCAGCTTGCGATTTTACAGGCCGAGGAAAGTGAGATTGATCAGCTTAAAAAAATGATCGAGCATCAGGAGAAGATGATTAAAAAACTTGATGACAGCAAGTTTAATGATATTAAAGCTAAACATGATGAGTTAATTAAAAATTTCGAGGAGTCTTATAAAATATTGCAGGTTGCGAATACTATAACGCACATGGTCGATGACTTTGATAATAAATTTAAAGAGCGGCATCCGGAGTATACAAGCGGCCTGAAAATTAAAGATTTAAAATCCCGTTCTGACGACAGGGAGACTAAATGGCGCTACACGATGAGATATTATATACAGAGCGTTAATTGGCTGATTCGCGATTATAAACTTGACGACGCTAATCGAGAGAAAATTATAGAGTTGTCAAAAAGTCCGGAAGGCCAGACGCAGGCCTTGCAGTCTTTGCACGCAATGCTGGATCACGCGAGCGTTATATTAATGCGCAATGAGAACGTTGTTCACGGGCTGCTGACGTTTTATCTTGAGCGTGAATATGACAAGATCGATGACAGTGTTGATAAGTCTAATAGTATTATCGAAGCGTATAATAAAACGAGAAGTTATAAGCCCAGAGTCACTGCGCGTAAAATGGGGATGTAAATTATTATGCGCAAGATTTTAATTTTAAATTTAATTTTAATAATATTAATATTAAGCTTTGGCGCGTCCGCGTTCGGAGCTGATTATAATATTGACTCTGTAATGGAGTTCGCGGAGAAATTCACGGACTCTGACGCTTTTGACACTGTATTATTATATGCTCGCAGCTTGTTTATCGGGCTTGCGTCGTTGTCGCTTGCGTTCGGACTAATCAGAATGATTTTGAACGGCGAGAGCAATTTAGGCACGGCCTTTTCGCTCTTGGCCCGCTGGATATTATATACGGGAATTTTTGTATGGATAATGAATAACGACGTCCCGCAGACTATAATCAATTCGTTTATATCTATCGGCGGGAAAATTAACGGCACGGCTGATATAGCGCCGGACGATATTATGTCGGCAGGAATAAGAATTTACGGAAATATCGTCGAGCAGAGCTGGAACGCAGGCTGGGGCGACTTTGTAGGCATAATATTTTTGGGCTTAATAATTTTGGTCGCGATAGCTTTAATAGCCGGCTTATTCGCGCTCGCGTTAATTAATATGCACTTAGTAATCTGCGGCGGAGCTGTATTATTAGGCTTCGGCGGCTTTATTTACACGCGGGATATCGCATTAAGCTATATAAAATATGCGATTTCAGTCGGCGTGAAATTATTAATGGTGATGATTTTATACGGCTTCGCGAGCAGCACTATTATAAACTGGGAAGCGGATTTTCAAAAGGCCGAGGACATGAGTACTTTAATTACGTCTTCAAGCCAGATTTTGGGCGGCGTAATTTGTATTTTGCTGGCTGTATATTATATCCCTAAAGCCGCGCAGTCTATAGTGAACAGAGCGACGATGACGATCGGCGTGCCTAATAATCAAGTTGTTTACGCTAATTTGCTTGGTTCGAACGTGCCGGTTGAAATTAGACGCGGCGATCTCGATAATAGAAGCATGTTAGGCTCTATAATGGACGCGGTTAGAAATTCTTGGGGCGGCGGTGCTTCGCGCGAGGCAAGCGGCAGGCCTGACTTGACCGGCGGATTAAGCACTGACTCAGGTGCTGATATTCAAGTTGACCGTGATTATATTCGCGGCGAGGACGGAATGTTAAGCGGCGCAAGCTACAGGCCAATGGCGGAGCGCGGCGGAGCAAAACAAGTTAAAAACGCTGCTAATGCTGAGAGCATGACAAATTACACTCAGCCGGATAATAATTATATAAACCGGGAAATTTAAATAAATTATTATGCGTAAAATATTAATTTTAATTTTAAATTTAATAATTATATTAATATTCAGCTCTTGTGCGTTCGGAGCTGATTATAATATCGATAAGGCTCTCGAGTTCGCACAGAATTTCACAAGCTCTGATGCGCTTGACACTATTTTAAATTACGCGCGGAGTTTATTTATCGGCCTTGCTGCTTTGTCTTTTGCTTACGGCTTAATACGAATGTTATTTAACGGCGAGAGCAATTTAGGCACGGTATTTTCTTTACTGGCGCGTTTTATATTATACTGCGGCATTTTTATTTGGATAATAAATAACGATGTTCCGCAAACTATAATA
>JAFSNU010000287.1 GCA_017447325.1 Synergistaceae bacterium
GGGAGTTCAGGCTCTGAGATACTGCCGTTAGGGCTTAACTCGTTACTTGAGAAAATTTTTAATCTTGAACCGCTTTTAATGCCGTTTATAAAATTTCCGTTCGGAGGCTCTGTTTTAGCACTCTGCGAGAGATTTTAAATTTTAATTCACGAAAGGATTTTTTGAAGAAAATGGGAAATATTTTGAATGATGGGAAAAAATTGGAGCTTGAGCAAAATTATATTTTCTGGCCGGCTTTAATTTTTAGCGTCTGTTATATCGCGCTGTTTATATGGCTGGGTTTTTATCAGTGGCCGCAGGCTGACGACTGGCTTTTTATCAGAAATGTTAAGACACAAGGAATGGGCTTATTTAAGTTCTTGAGTTTTAATTATATGAATTGGTCGGCGCGTATTGTGCAGTTTATTTTTATATGGTTCTTGCTACAGATGCCTTTAAACTTTTACGGCGTATATGTTTTATTCACGTTCTTGTTTTATATAGCCGCAGCGTATTTCTTAGTCAATACTTTATGCAACGACTTTAAATTTAAAATAAAAGTTTTGTTGACGCTGATCATAACTGCAGTGACGATCGCGACCATGGAGGCGATGAACGAGACGATATACTGGCTGGCGGCAATGCATTATATTTGGAGCGGAGCGTTTTTAATTTTAGCGTTCGCGCTCGCGTTAAAGGCACTTAACGGATCGATAGCTGCTTTTGTATCATGCTTGATAATATTATTTATTGACGGAATAATGCTTGAGCAGCCCGTGATCTTTCAGGGCGTTGCAGCGTTCTTAGCTGCGTTATATTTCTTATGGAAGGGCGAGCGCAGGAAAGCGTTAATCTGCGGATCGTTCTGGCTAGTATCGATCGCAGGGTTCTTAGTAATTTATCTCGCTCCAGCTACCGCAAACCGCATTAAGGCAGACCGAACGTTCGTAAACAATTTTAATTTGCCAACGGCTGTGTTTGTGTTAAGGATGCTGCGCGTTACGTTTTTACATGGAAGTGTTACGGCAATTAAATTTTTTATCAAGCCTGTTATTTATGTTTTTATATTATTCGTGCCGTGTATCGCCGAGCGAATTAATTTTAAATTAAAACTCAGGGCTTGGCATATTGTTGTGTGCGTTATCATAACGGCTTTCTTTAATCAAGCGATCAGCACGTTTTCCGTAGGGTATCATCTTCCCCGTAGAGCGGAGAGTTTTGCTCTATGGACGATGCTCGCCATATGGTTTTGTATGTTCGGATTTTATTGGCGCAATGAGAAAGTTTTATCGCACATTAAGAGTTTAAAAATTTTTCAGCTCAGGTGGCTCGCGCTTATAGTATGCTTGATCATTTCTCCGAACTTTGTAAATGTTATAAGCGACTTAAAGATCGCTCCGAAGTACTGGGCTGCTTATGCAGAGCGCGTTGAGATAGTTCGCGGCAATAAGCAAAACCTAAACGAGAATTTTGCAGTACCGTTTATTGCAAATAGGCCAAGGTTGTTATTTTTGGCAGATACAGCTTATAGTGGTATCTGTGGCAATGATGCTTACGCAAATTATTTAGGAGTTAATAATATTGTTCCGGTGCCGCGGAACGCATATCAAAATGGAAATGATATGCAAAAATGGCTTAACGGAGACATAAGCGTTTTAAATATTAATGAAGAAATGGACGCTGCGATCATTTACGACATTGGCTCAATGTACGACTCTCAAGTAGCAGGTACAAACGTGAAGAAAGACAATGCCAAGGCAATCGAATTATATCAGCGTTCATCTTCTATGGGGTACAACCAAGCAAATAAGTCTTTAGTGAGGGTATACTTCACAAATCCGCAATATAAAAATTACAGCAAAGCAGCTTACTATGTGGCGCGTTATATAATCGGCTCAATTTTCCCGTTCGCAATTTAAAAATTTAAATTATTATTAAAACACCCCGGGAATTTCTTAAAACCCGGGGCGTTATTTTATAATTTTATAATTTTTAAATTTATTTCTCAGCAAGCAGCCACGCAAAGCCGCAAGGCTCTAATTTAATTCCCTGCTTTAAATCTTCGCGGGTGAATTTATATTTTTTATTGCGATAAAGCTTATTAAATAAATTTACATAATTCTCGCTGAAGTCGAGCTGATTGTCATCAAGATAAATAACTTGCTCACTGCGCGAGAAATTAAATAAAGCTATCAGCTTCGCATTTTTATAAAATCTGCCGATGCCTAAAATATTATTATTATGCGTCTCAATCGTCCACGTGTCGGCCTGATTGCAAAATACTTCGTGCTCTGATCTAATCTTTGCGAGGCGCATTATCGCTATAAATAATTTATTCTTAGCGCGCTTGGCCGCAGCGTCCCAGTCGAATTTTCCCCTGTGCAAATAACGGCTGTCCTCGTTAATTTCTTTAATCACAGAGTCATGATATTTATAATTATTAAGCTGCCCTAACTCGTCGCCGCTGTATATAACAGGTATGCCGGTCTGAGTGAATAAAAACGCGTGAAGCGTCACGTCAAGATTAAACGCGTCTTTATTATTCTTAACCTCAAGGCCACAAAGCGAGGCTGTCGTTCCGCAAAGTCTCGCGTCGCGCAATCTCTCGTCATCGTTATATAATTCTCCGCGCGAATCGCTGTCAAATATCAAGCCTCTGAAATAATCGTTCAAAAATTTCTTATGATCGGCCTCGTCTATTCCGAAATTTCTCAAGAAATCATAATCAAGTCCCCAGCCTATGTCGTCATGGCAGCGCAGATAATTTAAAAATACATATTCTTTCGGCAAATTAAAAACTTTATCGAGCTGATTGCGCAATAATCTCGTGTCCTTTGCCGCGACAGTGTGCCAGGTGCTGGCCATTGTCGTTACGTTGTAAAGCATATGGCACTCAGGACTTTGCAAGCTTCCGAAGTACGGCGTGACCTTCGACGGTTCCATCACGACCTCGCCTAATAATAAAACTCCCGGGCAAACTATGCTGCAAGCTATGCGCATTATCCGCACAAGCTTGTGAACTTCCGGCAAGTTGCGGCAGTTAGTATTTAAAGTCTTCCAGATATAAGGCACAGCGTCGAGGCGTATTATATCTATGCCTTGATTGCAAAGATAAAGCATGTTGGCCGTCATGTCGCAGAATACTTTCGGATTTGCATAATTTAAATCCCATTGATACGGGTAAAAAGTCGTCATGACGATTTTATTTATATCTTCAAGATAAGTGAAGTTGCCCGGGGCTGTCGTCGGGAAGACCTGCGGCATAGTTTTTTCAAACTGATTTGGAATTTCCCAGTCGTCATAAAAGAAATATTTATCTTGAAATTCTTTCTCGCCGGCCCGCGCTCTCTTCGCCCAGTCGTGATCCTCGCTCGTGTGATTCATAACAAAATCTAAACACAAGCTAATGCCCTTCTCGTGACATTTCTTAGCTAAATTAAATAAATCTTTCATGCTGCCAAGGCTTGGCTGCACGGCTCTAAAATCGCTCACAGCATAACCGCCGTCGCTCTTGCCCTTCGGACTCTTTAACAAAGGCATCAAGTGCAGATAATTTACTCCGCACTCTTCGATATAGTCAAGATGTTTTAACACGCCCTTTAAATTTTCGGCAAAGCAGTTTACATAAAGCATCATGCCTAAAATATCGTTGCCGGCGTACCACTCGGGATTAATGCTCTTCGCGTCGTCCCACTCGCGCAAGTCATCATTGCGAGCTGAATAAGCTTCATGAAGCATCGAGACAAACTCGTCAAAATTATTTGCGCTCTCTTGCCCGTAAAGCTCAAAATATAAATTCTGAAGCTCGTCACGATAACGCGCGAGCCGTGAATTAAACTCTTCGTCCTCAAATTCCAAAATCATTTTAATTTAACTCCTAAAATTTATATAAATAATTTTATTAACGACAATATAAAAGCTCCGCCGCAAAATCCGACGGCCAGCCATAATATTTTAGCAAAAGTTTTTAATTTCGTGTCTATATATTCATGCTCTAAATCTAATTTATCCTCAAGCTCGGCGTCACGCTCGACTGCCTCCTGCCTCGAGGCGTCCTGCACCGCCGCAATCATGGCCGCGCCGGTCTGGCTTTGCATTGCCTCAAGCTCGCGGCTCAACGCTTCAAGCTCTCGGCTCTGAGCGTGTCCCTGCGCCCGGACAAGTCCCTCGAGATTTGCAAGCGCGTTTAATTTATCCTCAAGCCCTGCAAAATTTTTTAAATCATCAAGCTTATCAAGCTTCTCTAAATTTAAATTCTTAAAATTTTTATCGAGCTCGCTCTTAAGCTGATTAATAACTTGGCCGTAAGCTTTAACATCGCGCTGCGCTTCCTGAAAGTCCCCGATCTGCACGCTCAGCGAGTAAAGCCCGTCAAGAACATTCTGCGGCAAATTATTATTATTAAATTTATTTTTCTGCTCTAAAACTTCTTCTATTTTAATAAGCCTTTGCCTTAACGACAAAATTTCACTATAAGCCGCCGTGATTAAATTATTAAGCTCGTCGCTTATATTATTATTTAAAGCTTTAACTTCGACAGCTTTATTATTATTATTAAAATTATTATCTTTTAAAATTTTCTCCAGACGCCGCGAGCTCTGCTCCGTCTCGAATTTTATATCATCTTTCAGCTCCGCGCTCTCGGCCTTGATTAAATTTCTAATTTTTACAGCTAAATCCTGCGTAAGATTTTGCGACAAATTATTTAAATTATTTAAAACTTTATTTAAATTTTCATCGCGGGTCTTGCGCCTCGAGTTCTCTATCTCGTCGGCATGTCTTACGCTGTCAATCGCATTATTAAACTTATTGCTGATTTTATTATCAAGCTGGACAAGCCACGATGACACCGCCTCGTCCAGCTCGTTAATCAGCGGCGGCAAGAGCTGAACCGTGAGTTCGTTTATAACTCTCGCCGTCGTCGGGTCTAAATTGCTATTTAAATTATTTTGCGGCATTAAATTATTCCGCTCCGTTCTATATTGTTAAGGGTACGACACCCCTCCGGCACTGCGTAACACCTTAAGGGCGAACACCCCTCCGTCACTTCGTGACACCTCCCCTTACAGGGGCGGCATGATACAAAATGATTTTGGTGCATTAAATTCTTTCACCTATAGCTTCGGCAATTTCTTTGCAGCCTAATAATTTATTTTTGTCGTCATGCTTAGCATCAAAAATATCGCCGGTGCGCCAGCCCTCGTCCAAAATTTTATTAACAGCCTGCTCTATAGCTCTTGCTGCGTCCTCAAGCTTGAAGCTATAGCGCAGCATCATTGCGGCTGCTAATATAGTTCCTATGGGATTAGCTTTATTCTGACCTGCAATATCAGGCGCTGATCCGTGTATCGGCTCGTAAAGCCACGGCGTATTATCAGCTCCAAGGCTCGCGCTGGGAATTAATCCTATTGAACCTGTAATCTGGCTCGCCTCGTCCGACAAAATATCTCCGAACATATTTTCAGTTAAGATAACATCAAACTGGCTTGGATCTTTTACAATCTGCATCGACGCATTGTCAACGTACATGTGATTTAATTCTATATCGCTATAATCTTTAGCAATATTATTAACAATCTCGCGCCAAATTCTCGACGTCGCTAAAACATTCGCCTTGTCAACGCTCGTGACTTTCTTATTTCTAATTCTTGCAGTTTCAAATGCGATTTTAGCAATGCGCTCGATCTCAAGCTTGCTATAAGTCATCACGTCCCGCGCAAAATCTTTATCTTCGTTAATAAAATGCTCGCCGAAATAAATTCCGCCGGTTAATTCTCTAATAACTATAAAGTCAATGCCTTTATTAGCTATATCATCGCGTAAAGGGCAGGCTGATTTAAGCGCGTTAAACATCTTCGCCGGCCTGATATTCGCGTAAACGCCCAGCGCGTTTCTTAATTTTAATAATCCCTTTTCAGGTCTGTTCTCCGGCTGCTGTAAATCCCACTTGGGCCCGCCGACCGCGCCTAATAATACAGCGTCACTGTTTAAGCAAGCCTTAACGCTCACGTCCGGCAGCGGCTCGCCGAACTTGTCTATCGCGCAGCCGCCCATGTAAACGTCCTGATAATTAAATTTTAAATTAAATTTTTCAGCAATAATATTTAAAATATTTAAAGCCTCGCCGACTATCTCCGGCCCGATGCCGTCGCCGCGAATTACTGCAATATTCATAATTTATTTCTCCTTCAGCGACGCCATAAGCCCGCCCTTGTCGATCATGTTTTTAATAAACTCAGGGAAAGGCTCGGCCTGGTACGTCTCGTTCTTAGTCTTGTTAGTAATCACGCCAGTGTTAAAATCTATCTCGATAATATCTTTGTCGTCTATCTTCTCGCTCGCTTCAGGGCATTCTAAAATTGCTAAGCCAATATTAATTGCGTTGCGATAAAAAATTCTGGCGAAACTCTTAGCTATAACGCAGGAAATTCCCGAGGCTTTAATCGCGACCGGCGCATGTTCGCGGCTTGAACCGCAGCCGAAATTTAATCCGGCAACTATAATATCGCCGTCCTTAATCTTCGCGTGAAAATCTTTGTCTATGTCCTCCATGCAGTGCGACGCGAGTTCTTTATGATCCTGACTTGCCAAGTATCTCGCTGGAATTATTACGTCAGTGTCGATATTATCGCCGTATTTATGAGCCTGTGCCATGATAATTTATTCACTCCTTGCTTATTATTTTAAATTAAATTATTTTAAATTATTTTAAATTTGCAGGATGTTCGATATGTCCCGCAATTCCTGACGCGGCGGCAACAGCAGGCGAGGCCAGATAAACTTCGCTGCTTATATCGCCCATGCGTCCGACAAAGTTGCGATTAGTAGTCGATACACAGCGTTCACCTGCGGCCAGGCATCCCATGTGACCGCCGAGGCACGGCCCGCACGTCGGCGTTGAGAACACGCAGCCGGCGTCCAAAAATATTTCAACGTAGCCGCGCTTCATGCACTCGCGGTAAATTTCCTGTGTCGCCGGAATGATTATGCCTCTAACGTCTTTTGCAAGATGACGGCCTTTAAATATTTCTGCGGCGGCCTGCATGTCTTCAATGCGTCCATTAGTGCATGAGCCTATCACGACTTGATCTATTTTAATTTCTTTGCTTGATTTATCACTTGCAGGCTTGGCGTTCTCAGGCAAGTGCGGCCACGCGACCGTGCAGTCTATCTCGTCAAGATTTAATTCAATCTCACGCGCATATTCTGCGTCAGCGTCAGCCGTGATCTCTTTATAATCTCTATTAACTCTATTCTTTAAATATTCGCGCGTTAAATCATCGCACGGGAAAATTCCGTTCTTTGCTCCGGCCTCGATCGCCATGTTGCATATAGTAAATCTGTCGGCCATTGTGAGCTGCGAAATATCGCCGCAAAATTCAAGCGACTGGTAACGCGCTCCGTCAACGCCGATTAAGCCGATTAAATATAAAATTACGTCTTTTCCAGAAACAAACTTGCGCTTGTGTCCAGTAATTTTAATTTTAATTGCTTCCGGGACTTTGAACCATGTATAGCCGACGGCCATTGCCGCGCCCAAGTCAGTCGAGCCTACGCCGGTTGAGAATGCGTTTAACGCTCCGTAGGTGCAGGTGTGAGAGTCCGCGCCGATTACAGCCTCGCCCGGTGCTACAAGTCCCTTTTCAGGCAGCAGCGCATGCTCAATTCCCATCTCGCCGACGTCGTAAAATTTTTCAAGCTCGAACTTACGCGCAAATATTCTGCACTGTTTGCACTGCGCCGCGCTTTTAATATCTTTATTCGGCGTGAAGTGATCCATCACGAACACAATTTTAGATTTGTCAAAAACTTTATTAAATCCTGCGCGTTCGAACTCGTTGATGCTAACAGGCGCGGTAATATCGTTCGCAAGAACTAAATCAAGCTTGGCCTGAATCAACTGCCCCGCGTGAACTTCTTTCAAATTCGCATGAGCTGCTAAAATTTTCTGCGTCATCGTCATTCCCATTTGTAAATCCCCCCAAATTAAATAATAATTTATTTTACATTATTAATTTATAATTTAATAAATTTTTTTGAAATTTTTAAATTAAATTTTATTTTATTAGGAGAAGTTAAGTTGAAAAATTTAAAAATTTATTTAGCGTCAGGCCGGCATAGCCGGTTCTTATGGCGCAAATTTTTACGGGAGAGTTTATATAAAAGATGCAAGAAGATTTAAAAATTTATTTAGCCTCAAGCAGCCCAAGGCGCAAATTTTTATTGCACGAGCTGGGCTTGAATTTTGAAATTATTAAACCTGAAGTTGACGAAAAAATTTTGCCGGACGAGAAGCCTGAAGACTTATGCGCGAGGCTTGCAAAAATTAAATGCGAGGCGGCCGCGCGTGAGCTTAAAATTAATAATGCGTTAATAATTGCAGCTGATACGATAGTTGTTATAGACAATAAAATTTTGGGCAAGCCGAAAGATTTTGACAATGCGTTCGAGATGTTAAGCTTATTGCAGGGACGCGAACACGAAGTTTTAACGGGAATTGCTTTGAGCTTTAATAATAAATTAATTTCAAGTTTCGAGAGAACGCGCGTGAAGTTTAGAGCTTTAACTCACGCGCAAATTGAAGCTTATATAAACTCCGGCGAGTGCATGGACAAGGCCGGAGCGTATGCAATTCAAGGCAAGGGATCTTTATTAATCGAAAGTATTCACGGAGATTATTTTAATGTTGTCGGCTTGCCGGTGTGCTTAATGGGCGAGTTGTTAGAGCAAAATTTTAATTTCAAGCTTGAAGATTTATTAAATTTAAATCATGAATGATAACGCGATAAGTTTATACAGAGCTGAGCAGCGGCGCAAAATTTTTCTCACGGCTTTAAGCTTAATAATTTTATTATTAATAATTTCAGTCTGGAGAATTACAAAAGGCGACTGGGATATTGAGTTCACGCGGGTAATAAAATTATTGTCGCCGTGGCTTGATGAGGCTGAAAAATTTTCGCCCGAGGCATTAGTGATTAGATCAGTGAGGCTGCCGAGATTATTTGCGGCTATTGCAACCGGCGGGCTTTTAAGCATTTCCGGAGCTGTGCTTCAAGGCTTGTTGTCAAATCCATTGGCCGAGCCTTACACTTTAGGCATAGCTGCGGGCGCGGCGTTCGGCGGAGCGATCGGATTATTATTTGGAACAAGCGCGTTTATAGTAACACCGGCGGCTTTTGTCGGCGCGATGGCGTCGCTGGGATGCGTGGGCTTTATTGCATGGCGGAGCAAGGGCGGAAGCTCGCAGTTAGTTCTTGCCGGAATTGTCGCTAACGCAATTTTGTCAGCCGGAGTGACGTTCTTAAAGGCTATCGCAGATGATAAGCTCGGCGCGATCGTGTTATGGCTGATGGGCGGATTTTCAGGCGCGAATTTTAATTCAGCTTGTGCGGTCTGGGGCGCGTTGATTTTAGTTTTAATATTTGCTTTTGCTTATGCTCCGATGCTTGACGCTATGTCGCTTGGACAGGAGCGCGGCGCGTTCTTAGGCGTTGACGAGACTCGGGTTCGAATTATTTTATTAATTATAACTTCTTTAGGCGTTGCGGCTGCTGTAAGCTCGTTTGGAATAATCGGCTTTGTCGGTCTTGTTGTGCCGCATTTATTAAGAATTTTTACAGGGCCGGCGCACAGGCCTTTATTATTGCTGTCGTTCTTGGCCGGCGGAGTTTTGTTAGCCGGAGCGGACGGAGCTGCGCAGAATTTAGGCGAGCTTCCCGTCGGAGTGTTGACTGCGTTAATCGGCGGACCGTTCTTCTGCTGGCTGTTGATTAGAAGGGGCAAGAATTAAAATAATTTCGGCTATTATAATAGGAAGAAGATTTTGAAAAATATTAACGCGAATATAAAATTAACGAGGCAATAATTAGCATGAGCGAAAATAATATTTGCTTTGAAATAAATAATTTGGAATTTGGCTATAATAACAGGAAGAAGATTTTGAAGAATATTAACGCGGAAATAAATTCGCGGGCTTTAATATCTTTAATCGGGCCGAACGGCAGCGGCAAAAGCACTTTGTTGCGCACTCTCTCCGGCATTCAAGCTTACACCGGCAGCGTGAAGATAAATAATTTTGAAGTTAAAAATTTATCGCGTAAGAATATAGGCGCGTTAATCGGAGTTGTGCCGCAGAATTTCAGGCCGGCTTATCCGTTCAGTGTGTGGGAAGTAATCGCGATGGGACGGCTGCCGCATAAAAATTTATTTGACCGCATGAAGTCAGATGACGAGAATTTAATTATTAACGCGGCCAAGAGACTTGAGATAGAGCATTTGTTAACGCGCAATATAATGTCGCTGTCGGGCGGCGAAGCTCAGAGAGTTTTAATTGCGTGCGTGCTTGCTCAAGATCCGCCGGTGTTGTTACTTGACGAGCCGACGAGTGCGCTTGATCCTAATCAGGCGGCGAAAGTTTTTAAATTATTGCGTGAGCTTGTCAAGCTTGAGCATAAAACTGTAATAGTAGTTGTGCATGATATAAACACTTCGCTTGAGTTCTCGGATTATTATCTGGCTTTGAAGTCCGGCGAGCTTATATCGCAGGGCGAAATTAAAAATTTGGATTTAAATATTTTAAGAAATTTATATAATTCTGATTTCGAAGCTTATCATAACGAAAGGGGCGACGTGATGTGGCGCGCGCTTGCAGAGTAATTTTAATATTAATATTTTTGTTTGCGAATTTAAATCAGGCCGAGGCGTTACGCATAATATCTTTATATCCCGGCCATACGGATAATATAATCGCGCTGGGCTGTGAAAATTATTTAATCGGAATTTCTGAGAATGATAATTTAGATTTGCCTAAATTCTCGCCTCGCGACGGAGCTGAAAAATTTTTGGCGTTAAAGCCCGATATAGTTATCACGCGAAGACTGGCCGAGCGTTTAAATCCTACGCTTTCAGACGTATTAAGGCAGGGCGGAGTTAAAGTCTTTAGCTTGGACACGCCGGGCTGGAATAATTTTGAAGATTATTTAATTAAGCTTGCAAATATTTTGGAGATTGAGCCTGAAAAGGCCGTGAATAAATTTAGAGATTTAATTAATAATATTGAAAATTTAAAGCTTAACGCGTTAAAGAGCGGCAAGACTGCGCCAAGAGTTTTTGTCGAGGCGACTTCACGCGAATTAAACACTTGCGCTCCTGACTCGTGGGCTGCGCATTTAATTGAGCTTGCCGGAGGAGTGAACGCCGCAGCTCAGGCCGAGCCGTTACGCAAGGGCAGCGCGATAGCTCCGTTCGGGCTTGAAAATATTTTGAAGAATTTAAATAATATAAATATTTATATTATTCAGCAGGGCGCGATGAACGCCGCAAGCATTCAGGACGTGAAAGCGAGGCCGTGGGGAAAAATTTTTGACGTGCAGAATATAAAGCTTGTTGAGATGCCTGAAAGTATCTTGAGCCGGCCGTCGTTATTGGGACTTGAAGCCGGAGGGCGCGAGTTATTAAAAATATTTTATGATGTAAATTAAAATTCGTGTAAGCTTGAGAGATTTTAAAAATTAAATTTTGCAAGAGCAGAGCGAGTTATTAAAAATTTTTATAAATTAAATTAAATTTCGCGTGAGCTTGATAGATTTTAAAATTTAAATTTGCATGAGCAGGGCGAGCTATTAAAAATTTAAATTAGCTATTTATAAATAAGAAGAAGTTTTGCGGGTATAATATTAAAATTAAATAAAATTTTGCAGAGAAGAGGCGGGGAAAATTATGGCTGTGTATATAACAAGGCGCGACAGGGACGAAAAGGCCGTTGAATCTTTAATACGCGTGTTCATGCCGAGGATCAGGAGCGGCGTCATACGCGACGTTCACGTTTATCTTCCGCAGTGGAAGAGGCTGCGGCGTTTCACTTGGCCGTGCGAGATAAGAGTTTTGTATCTTGATTCGCGGGAGACGAAAGATACAGAATGGTTTTATAATAAATTCATGACTGAGCTGGGCGATGCCGGCTTCGGCTGGAACGACGTTAAATTATCGCTCGAGGCCATTGAACCTGGCGAGCATGAAATCGGCCCGGGTGCCATAAGCATTAAAGATCTCTCAGCCGAGTACGAAAAATATCACAGCAGGATTAAATAATTTAATTATGCTTAAAAAATTTTTGTTATTAATAATTTTTATATTAGCTTTAAATAATTTTGCATTCGCGTTTAATCTGCCGGACGAATTTGGAGCATGGCATAAAGACAGCGAGCAGATTAAAAATTTGGATGCGGGCTATAATAATTCTAAATTTGGAATTTGGATAAATAAAATTTATAAATGCGATGCGCCCGTTAGATTTCTTGAAGCAAATTTAATTACAGGACAGGGCGGACTAAATTTAAATTTAAAATCTCAGGATATAAAGCCGGTCATGCAGGCCGAGAGCGA
>JAFSNU010000288.1 GCA_017447325.1 Synergistaceae bacterium
ATATCGGGCTCTGCGTTCCCCATTTAATATCTAAAACATTAACTTTGTTAATAAACCAGACATAAGCTTTAAACGCGCTCTCGCCGCCGGTCGGCAGGTTCATTAATCGTCTCAGGATCGGAATATTATCTGTTGACAAAGTATGACGCCCCGGCCCGAACAAGTCCAACGCCTGCCCGTCCTTAAATAATATCGCCTCTTGAGCCTCGTTCACGATAAGCTGCGTCCAGTTGCCGAGCTCGTTGCTCTTGCCGGGATTCTTGCGGTCAAGCCAGCGCCACGCGAAAACGTCGTTGGAGTTAAGTCCGCCGTCCCATTGAACAATTTGCACTAAAGCCATTATTTTATTCACTCCTTAATTAAATTAAATTTTATTTACGCGACTGCAGGTTCTTTAATTTCCATGCCGTCCTCGAGAGTTGCCATAAGCCACACGCGTTTTGCGTCCTCGGCATTCTCAAGCGTGCGCTCGAGCGTCTCACCGCAAGTTATGCACCCGGGCAAGTCAGGATAGTATGCTGTAAAACCGCCCTCTTCGTCGTCCTCAATAAGTTTTAATTCATAATTAAGCGACATGTAGTAATTAAGATCTTTAAGCATTATTTTCTTCCTCGATTTCAACAATTTCTTTTACTAATTTAACGTAGTCTTTCTTAACCGGTGCTTGTTTTGGAATAGTTACAGACTTGCTGCCGGACTTTCGAAATGTACAGTGACTGCTGCCGCCGCTGGGCGTTTGCATCTCGTAACCGTAACTTTCAAGAACTTTTTTAAGTTCAGCAAATCTCAGCCCGCCGGATAAATTTTTAATAATAATTTTTCCCACTGAGACATCTTAATTAAATTTTCGGCGCTAAAATTTCCATGCCGATCATTTTATTAATCTGCGTCTGCAGGTACGCCGCTCCGAACAAAGATAATAAAACTCCCGACGGTGCGATGCTTTGCACTGCTACAGCTTTATCAAGATATTTTGCCGCGTAATTTTGAAGTATGGCGCGGATTTTAAAGGCAAGCCAGCCCGACGCAACTATCACAACGCCAAGAGCTATATTAAATAAATCTTGAAACTCGTTGACTTCAGGCTCAGTGCTGCTGTCGCCGCCGAGCATAAACACTGCAAGATACGCAATCGCAAATATCGCAACAAGCCACGCCGGAACTTTAAAATTTTTATTCTCGCTGTCAGCGTTTAAATTATTTAAATCTTTCATGCGCATCGCGTACCAGTAAACTGCATAAAGTCCGAACGTGACAACATAAAGCAATACAACCATCGCCCCGGGGACAAACTTCATCTGCGGCAAACTTTCAAGCTTGCGTTTGCGTTCGCGCTGCTCTCTTGCCTCTAAAACTTTTTCGTCAACCGGAACTAACGTCCCGCAGTACGGGCAGCGTTCCATTCCCTGCTCTAACGGAGCTCCGCAGCTCTCGCACTTCATAATTTAAATCACACTCCAGTCTATAAAATTATTTCTTCTTCTTGCGATTAAACAAATTGCCCAAGCCCTTTTCAATCTCGTTATTAATACTTTCTTTTATCTTGTCTTTCGTCTGCTGCTTCGAGTTCTGCGAAGCTTGCTTGCTCTTATTATTGCTATTATTATCGCTGCCCGCTTTAACTTTATTCTTGCTGCCTTTAGTTATAACGTCGGCGAGCTTGTCGGCGGCCTTGTCAACGATTTTGTCCTTCTTCTCGTTGATTTTTTCTTTGACTTTCGCCTGAGCTTCTTTTGCCTTCTCCTGAGCTTTTGCTTTTGCCTCGGCTGCCTTTGCCTTGGCCTGCTCTTCAGCCGTCTTCTTCGCGTCGGCCTCTTGCGCCTGCTTCTTCATGCTGTCGATTGTCGTTTCGCCGATCTTTAAAATATTAAAGCTGGGCGAGTTCGCTTTGCCTGATAACTTTATGCTTATAGTTCTGAAGTCTGATATAGAGCCCTTCTCTTTCGCGCCTTTTAATCCGCCGCTTATAGCATTAAGCAAAATATCTTTCGCGGCCGTTCCTCCGTTTAACACTGCGTCAAGTCCGCCCGCTCCGCCGCCGGCTAAAGCATTGACAAGCTGATAATTTAAACTCAAGTCAGCTAAAATATTTAAAGTAATATTTTTAGTGTTAGAAAAATTAATCGCGCTGTCCTGAGTTAATTTCGCGAATTTATAAATCCTGTCGTTTTTAACAGCGTTCACGGCAGAATTTTTAGCTAAAATTAATTTGCCGGTCTGCAAAGTGAACGGCGCATTAACGTCTTGATAATTAATTCCTTTAGAATTATAAAGTCTTGTGGCCAAGTCAATCCATTTAAAACCAGTCACAGCTCCAGTGCCGACGCTAAAATTACCGTTGCCGGAGTATCTTACGCCTTTCGACGCGTCGCCGGATAATTTTAAATTCAATTTGCCCTTGCCCGTCACATTGCCGCCGAGCTTGCCAACTAAATCTTTTATTAAATCATTTATCTCGAAATTACTTGCGCTTAAATCATCATTAAATTTAAAATTATTTAAATTAATGCTGAAATTATTTTTAGCCGAACCGCCGTATAAATTTGCCGTAGCATTGCTTGCGCTGAAAGTATTTTTAGAGCCGGAATAAGCAAGAGGGACGTCCACATTGCTCAAGTTTAAGCCGTAAGCTTTTACAGCCTGAGACTTTAACGAGCCGCTGCCCTGCAAATTATTTATATTGCCGGTCAAATTAAAATCTAAATTAGCAATGCCTGATAAATTACCTTTCAAGTCCGGCACTCCGTCGGCTAATTTTGCTAAGTCTAATGCGTCAGCATTGATTTTAAAATTTAAATTATTATTCGCGAGATTATATCCGCCGTTCAACGCTAAATTTCCAAACGGACTCTTCAAGTTCAAGCCCGAGAAATTTATATTATTGCCTTTCTTAACAAGCTGCGTGCTTAAATTATTAAAGCTCAGTCCGCCCGCGCTTAAAGTATTAGCTTTAATATCCGCGTTTAAATTGTCCAA
>JAFSNU010000031.1 GCA_017447325.1 Synergistaceae bacterium
AATAATCAGCGCGATTAAACAGTATTCATGGTTCGATACTATAACTATGATATTCGCGATGATAGGCCTGTCGATGCCGGTGTTCTGGCTTGGCTTATTGTTAATTTTATTATTCGCCGTGCATCTTCGCTGGCTGCCGTCTTCAGGATTTTCAACTTTCAAGGCAATGATACTGCCGTCTGTTGCGTTAGCTGCTCAGTCTATCTCAATGGTAACGCGAATGACTCGCTCGAGTATGCTTGAAGTCATACGCGCCGACTATATCAGAACGGCAAGGGCGAAAGGCCAGCGCGAGAGCATCGTAATCGGCGTTCATGCTTTAAGAAATGCTTTAATTCCGGTTGTGACTTTGTGCGGCTTGCAGTTCGGGCAGTTATTAAGCGGAGCAATTTTAACTGAAAGTATATTTGCCGTGCCTGGCGTAGGGCGTTTAATGGTTAATGCTATAATGACGCGTGATTATCCTATGGTTCAGGGCGGCGTGTTATTTATAGCCGTGACGTTCAGCATTGTAAATTTATTAGTTGACTTGCTTTATGCTTATATAGACCCGCGCATTAAGGCGGAGCTTAGATAGTTGGAGGGATTTGAAATCATGAATGAAAATACAGTCCCTGAGTTAGTGAAGCGTAAGAGACGCGGAGCTTTTGCGGAAGTTTTGTTTAGATTAAGCAAGTCTCCGCTGGCGATGTTCGGACTTGCGATAATTTTATTGTTAATATTCTGCGCGTTGTTTGCAGAAGTTATCTCGCCGTACAGCCCTATAAAACAGGATTTAATGCACATGTTCGAGACCCCGAGCGCGGAGCATTGGCTCGGCACTGACGAATTTGGCAGAGATATATTAAGCCGTTTAATTTTCGGCGCACGCGTGAGCCTTCAAGTTGGATTTATAGCTGTCGGAATTGCGTTAGTAGTCGGCGGAATGTTAGGTGCTATATCCGGCTATTATTCCGGCTGGCTTGACAACAGCATAATGCGCGTCATGGACGTTTTATTATCAATTCCTCAGACTTTGTTAGCTATAGCTATAGTCGCGGCGTTAGGGCCGAGCTTGATGAACTTGATGATAGCGGTCGGAATTTCAGCAGTGCCGACGTATGCGCGTATAGTGCGCGGCTCTGTGTTGTCTATTAGAAGCATGGAATTTATCGAGGCTGCGCGTTCTGTTGGAAGTTCTGACTTGAGAATAATTTTGCGGCATATTATCCCTAATAGCATGGCGCCGATTATAGTTCAGTCAACTTTGGGCGTTGCGTCGGCGATATTAAACGCGGCCGGCCTTTCTTTCATAGGGCTTGGAATACAGCCGCCGAATCCAGAATGGGGCGCGATGCTCTCCGGCGGACGGCAGTATATACGCGACTTCCCGCACATGACTTTATACCCGGGGCTTGCGATAATGTTCACGATTTTAGCGTTAAACTTTTTGGGCGACGGCCTGCGCGACGCGTTAGATCCTAAGTTAAAACGTTAAAGGCGGGTGAATTAAAATGAGCGAAAATAAATTAATGCTTGATATAAAAGACTTGACTATATATTACGAGACGGACGCGGGCGTTGTCCACGCTGTCGAGGGCTTGAACCTGCAGCTTGGCCGCGGTGAGAGCTTGGGTCTTGTCGGCGAGACAGGCGCGGGCAAGACTACAACTGCATTAGGCGTAATGCGTTTAATTCCCAATCCGCCCGGCAAGATTAAGTCAGGGCAAATTATATTTAACGGTGAAAATTTATTAGACAAGTCTGAACACGAGATGCGCAAAATTCGCGGCGAGAAGATCGCGATGATATTTCAAGACCCGATGACGAGTTTAAATCCGGTTATGACGGTTGATAAGCAAATTGCTGAAATGATAAAGCTGCATAAAAACGTGTCTGAAAGCGAGGCGTTAAAGCTTGCCGGAGACATGTTAGAGCTTGTAGGCATAAAGCGCGAACGTGCGAAAGATTATCCGCATCAGTTCAGCGGCGGAATGAAGCAGCGCGTTGTTATCGCTATTGCTTTAGCGTGCGATCCTGAGTTGTTAATCGCTGACGAGCCGACGACTGCTCTTGACGTTACTATTCAGGCTCAGGTCTTGGAGTTAATGAAAGAGTTAAAAACTAAATTTTCAGCCTCGATGATATTAATCACGCATGATTTAGGCGTAGTGGCTGAGATCTGCGATAAGGTCGCTATTATGTACGCTGGGCGAGTTGTCGAGTATGCTGACAAAGAGTCGTTATATTTAAATCCGATTCATCCGTACACAAACGGCTTATTTAGATCAGTGCCGGCGATTGATGAAGATGTTGACGAGCTGCCTGTGATACCGGGCTTAATGCCTGATCCGATGGACTTGCCGAAGGGCTGCGCGTTTCATCCGAGGTGCGCAATAGCCGAAGCGATCTGCGCTCAAGAGCAGCCTAAAATGTGTGACTTTGGGAACGGACACTGCGCGGCGTGCCATGTCATGGCCAAGCGTCACGGGCTGTAAGCTAAAGGCGGTGAGTTAGTTATGAATGACGAGAAATATATTATAGTTAAAAATTTAAAGAAATATTTCAGCACTAAACGCGGCAAGCTTCACGCTGTTGATGATGTTAGTTTTGAGATTAAGAAGGGCGAGACGTTAGGTCTTGTCGGAGAGTCCGGCTGCGGCAAGAGTACGCTCGGGCGCTGCTTGATTAGATTATTGGACAGCACGTCAGGCGAAGTCTTGCTGAAGAATAAAGATAATGATAATTATGTTGACATTACGAAAGTCAACGCGGCGGAGATGAAAGCCTTACGCAAGCGCGTGCAGATAGTCTTTCAGGATCCGTACTCTTGTCTTAATCCTCGTTTATCAGTTTGGGAATTAATAGCCGAGCCGCTGATAGTTAATAATATTTATAATAATAGCGCGGACATGCGGAAGCGCATACGCGAGCTGATGGACACCGTCGGACTTGCGGAAAGACTTGAGAATAGCTACCCGCATGAGCTTGACGGCGGACGCAGGCAGCGCATCGGCATAGCAAGATCGCTGGCTTTAAATCCTGAGTTTATAGTTCTTGACGAGCCGGTCTCAGCTCTTGACGTTTGCATTCAGGCGCAGATATTAAACTTGTTGAACACTTTGCAGAAAGAGTTTAAATATACTTACGTTTTTATATCGCATAATTTAAGCGTCGTGCGTCATGTTTCGGACAGAATTGCGGTAATGTATTTAGGCCAGA
The DNA here is from genome assembly GCA_017447325.1 of Synergistaceae bacterium. Taxonomy (GTDB): domain Bacteria; phylum Synergistota; class Synergistia; order Synergistales; family Aminobacteriaceae; genus JAFUXM01. The sequence continues at coordinate 3,202 of JAFSNU010000031.1, forward strand.
TAGTAGAGCTGTGCGATTATCAAGAATTATTTAAATCGCCGCTTCATCCGTACACTCAGGCTTTGCTCTCGGCGATACCGTTAGCGAAAGTGAACGTGAAGCGCGAGAGAATTATATTAGAGGGCGACGTGCCGAGTCCGATTGAGCCGCCGAACGCTTGCCGCTTTGCCGGACGCTGCCGTTATGCCTGCGACAAGTGCCGCGCCGGAGCTCCGGAATTAAAAGAACACACGCCCGGGCATTTCGTCGCGTGCTACAGAGCCGGAGAGCTTGAGAAATAAATTAATTTAAAATAATTTAAATTTAATGCAGCCTGTGATATTATAATTTATAATCACAGGCTGTAAAATTTTAATAAAATTTAAATAATAAAAAGGGTTGACAAATTTGAATAATATGGTAAGCAACGCAACGCAATAATGCATTAAAAGAAATTTTTAATTCTAATTTTAACTGTAAAATAATTTTAAGCTTAATTATATTTATTCAAGTTATATTGCTCGTCACGACTTATTTTAACTCTGAAAGATATATCATTGCGCCGGACAGTCAAAGCTATATGGAACCGGCTGTAAATTTTCTCAAGACCGGCTCGCTTGTCGATGACAGCGGAGCTTATATCTGGAACAGGACGCCGGGCTATCCGTTAATGCTCGCGCTTGTTTACTCTATAACAAATTACAGTGATCAATGCGTCTTAATTTTGCAGATGATAATGTGCGTTATGATCTCGCTGATGATTTTTTATATAGTAAAGCAAGTCACGGCGAAAAATTATTTGGCGGTCTTTGCCGTTTTATTTTATGTCTGTGATTTAAGCACTTACTCGCACACTGTGGTTATAATGACTGAAATTCCGTTCGCGTTTTTCATGACGCTCGCTTTATTTTTAATTATTAAATATAAATTTTCGCACAAAAATTTTTATGCTGTGTTAAGTATTTTAGCTGTGAATTACGCGCTGTTAATCAGGCCAGTTCTGTTATATTTTAATTTAATTATAGCTTTAATATTATTAATTTTAATTTTTATGCGAAAGATAAATTACAAGCTGCCTGTGCTTTATATTATGGTTTATCTTGCTATGTTCGGAGGCTGGTGCGCACGCAACGCGTATTATCACGACGTGAACGCCCAGACTATTTACACTACTATACGCTCGAAAGATTCGTTTTTATTTTATGCGCCGTTGCTTTATCATCTCGACAATAATGTTAAGAGCATTAAAGACCTGCCGTCTGCATTAAAGATAACGCCGACTGAAGAGGCCGAAAAATATTTTGCTGAAATTCTTTACGCGAAGTATCCAGACTTTGATAATTTAAATTTTGCCGGGCAGGTCAATGCTTGGGCTGACATAGGCCAAGGCTATATCAAGCAGCATGTGCCGGCCTATATAATCAGAAATATTTTAGGCTTATTCAGAGAGCTTATCGAGCAATATGTTTACGGCATAGAGCTTTTGCATGTGAATAAATTTATAAAATATATTTTGTTCGCGGCGAGCAGCTTAATGCTTGTAATTTTATATTTAATTTACGCGTTCGGCTTTATAAAAAATTTCAAAAAATTAAATATTTTAGACTGGGTTATATTATTTACGGCTTTATATTTAATGGCGGCGACGGCTGTGATAGGCTATTGCAGATATCGAGTTGCGTTTTATTATTTATGCGTAATCGGTGCGTTCTTGAGCTTGAGATTTAATAATATTAATTAATTAACCGGCTCTCTCTGTCTTAAAATTTAAAATTTTAATAT
>JAFSNU010000289.1 GCA_017447325.1 Synergistaceae bacterium
CTCCGCATAAAAAAATAGTCCTGTAACAACTTCAGGCACTCGTCTTTAAGCACTCCGGCTTTGACCTCGCATCTATGATTTAATCTCGTGTCCTGCAAGATATTATAGAGCGTGCCTCCGGCTCCGGCTTTATAGTCATAAGCTCCGAACACGACGCGGCTTAATCTTGCATTAACGCAAGCCCCTGCACACATAGCGCAAGGCTCAAGCGTAACATACAGCCCGCAGCCGCTTAAATTCCAGCTGTTTAAATTCTTGCACGCCTCGCGTATCGCTTGAATCTCAGCGTGAGCTGTCGGGTCTTGAGTTTTTATATTACAGCCCGAACCTATGACCTCGCAATTATTATTAACAATAACTGCCCCGACGGGAACATCCCCTCGGGCGAGTGCCTCATGCGCTTTCAAAATTGCCTCGCGCATCAGCCTTATATCATTATTCATAAAATTTTAATTTTTAATTTTAAATTTAAATCAAGACTTTCAGCACAAGCTTTTTAATCAATCCAGGCTCTTTAAAGCAAACGCTCGGCTTGTGCGCGTCCTCAGGCATGAACAAAACGAAATGACCGGGCGGAGCCTGCATGTAAACTCCGTCGCCCTTATAAAACGCCACGTCTTTTGCCTCGTCATACGGCTTGACTTCTTCAAGATGCGGCACGGCATTGCTCTTAGCTTTCTGCAATATCGCGTGGCCGAACCATTCCTCGCCGCTTATCGTGATATGAATATCGATATAACGCCTGTGAGCTTCGAACAACGCCTCTTCAGGAGCTTTCGTCATGACCTCGCTGACAGTCAAAAAAATTTTATCGCCGTCGATCTCATAACGCCCGGGCTCAAGCGAATTTAAATCGCGGTCCGCAAGCCACGCAAGACCTCGTTTAACGCCCTCGCCAAGTCCTCCGTAACGCGTTGGAAATTGAATCGTCCCTAAAATCATCTCTCCTGTTTCTCCAGTCTCCAAATTTTAAAATTTTAATACTTTTCACGCAAAATTTTATCATAAATTTTATTAACGTAAAAATTCTAAAATTTTATTTAGTCTCATAACAAAAATCTCAAGCTGTTAAGCTCGAGATTTTAAAATTTAAATTTTAATTAAATATTTCCAAAGCCTTAGGCCGTTTCTTTAAACTAGCGTTCTGCAACTTTACAGCTTTTAAATTGCCCTGAGCATCTGAGAAACTCAAAACTAAAATTTTATCAGCCTCGTCGTACAGCGCAAAAATTATATCGCGGCGGCCGTCTTTAAGCTTTATAAAAATTCGGTTATCGACAAGCTCATACTCAGCCTCGCCTTGAATTAAACTTGAAATTAAATTCTTGCCTTCAAATTTAAATTTAATATTTTTGTCGTAAACGCCGAGCCATTCTCCATTTAAATTTAAATTTAAATTATTTAATTTTATTAAATGCGTTATGCCGCCGTTGTTAGGATTAATTAAACGCCAGAAATTATTATAAAACAGCGCGTAATTTATATCTTCCAAATTAAAGCCTTTATTATTTGCCTTAGGCGTGACGAGCCTTAACACGGGCAAGCCTTGAGCCTGCAAGTTAGCTTTTAATATTAAGCTCTCGCCGTTTTTATTGTTTAAATCCGGCTTGTTAAGCAAAGCGTCATAAAGGCCGTTAAGCTTATTATAATTTTTAAATTCTAAAATAATTCCCGCCGGCGCCATGATATAGCCCGACGAGCCGGTCACGTCAGCAGCAGGCACGGCAACCGCCCAGCGTCCAGCCAGCAAATTATTTAAATTTAAATTTTTATTAGCATTAAATAAAGGCGTTACTGCCGGATTTGCCGCAGCTTTAACAGGCTTGCTTGCTGAAATTCCGCCCGTGCCGCCGAGAGACTCCGCCCACGCGAGCGCGCGCATGTATAAATTCGGCTGAAGTAAATTTATAGTCACGGCTAAATCATCATTAAAATTTATCGGCTGGCCTAACACTTCGCTGATCTTGCCTTTACTATCTATGCGCAATAATTTTGCCCTAAACGTGCCCTTGCCGCTCGGGACTAACGGCACCGGAATGGTCTTGCCGCCGACTTCAATATAGCCCATAAAAGATATTAAATTAAAAAATTCTGCGTCAAATTTCAAAATTACTTTAATCTCTTGATTATTTAAAGCCGGGTCTGTATAAACGCCTTCGGTCGTTAAAACATTTGGATTGGCAATGTCAACAGCCTTGACCATGAGCGGCGTGCGCTGCATTTTATTTGAAAACTCGTAATAAGTTCCCGCGAACTGATACATTAATTCGCTGCGGCCGTCTTTAAATATCGGCGTGCCGTTC
>JAFSNU010000290.1 GCA_017447325.1 Synergistaceae bacterium
AGATAAAGCGGGGCGAGTTAAAGAGTAAAAAGTCGGCTGATAAAGCGGCAAGCGCGGAGGTGAGTGCATAATGGGCGCAGGACTTCCGAGAGTAATTTTGCGCGAAATTGATTTATCGCAGTATGTTGATACTTTAATTAAAGGCGTGAGCTGTGTCGAGGGTATAACAGAGAAAGGCCCGATAGGCAAGCCTCAGCTTATTAGCAGCGAGGCTCAGTTTGACAGAGTGTTCGGCGGCAATTTAAAAAATTCAGACTTCCCGTTGCTTGCAAAACGAGCTTTAAGCTATGGCGCAGTGCTGTGGGTGTCGCGGGTTGTGCATTACACGGACATTACTAAATTAAACACATGCGCGGCGAGGACGGCGAGCGTTGAGATTAGAGACCGGGCAAGCGAGCCCGAGGCTACGCTAAAAATTTCGGCGGCAAATCCCGGCACATGGGGCAATAAATTGCAAATCGAAATTTCGGCGAGTGCTTTAGACCCCGAGCATTTGTTCACGTTGAGCGTTATCGATGACGGCGAGGATGTCGAGACTTTAAGCGACGTGTCAATGGACGACGACAGCGAGTTCTATATCGAAAATCAGAAAAGTAATTATATTTTGATAGAAGACTTAGCGAGTGAGTCCGGCGCTAATATAGACAGGCCGGCGGTTGGAGTTTACAGCTTGACCGGCGGCGTTGACGGAACTGATGTCATGACCGACGCTGATTATATCGGCAGTGCGACTAACAAGACGGGCATGTATGCGTTCGATGAAGTTGACGATGCGCTGCAGCTTGCAGTCCCTGGTATTACAAGTGCGGCGGTTATCACGGCGGGGCTTGCGTACTGCGAAAATCGTAAGGATTTAGTTTATATAACGGGCTGCCCGTTTAATTTAAATCCGCAGGAGCAGGTCGAGTTCAGGCTCGGACAGGGTGTTTATACTCATGCGCCGTTTGTGAGCAATTACGGCGCGATGTATCCGACTAAAATTAAAATTTATGATTTAGTCAGGCAGAAAGAGCGATATATAGCTCCCGAGGGTGACATATTAGGCATATTAGCGGTTAATGACTACATGGGCGATGAAAGCCATGTGCCGGCGGGGGCAAGACGCGGCAGAATTTTAAACGCTTTAGGCGTTGATTACAACGTCGGAGCAAAGGGCGCGTTAGGCGAGGGCAATTATTTAAGTGAAAATCAGCTTAACCCGATTTGCGTGTTTAATGACACTGGGACGGTTGCTTGGGGCGCTCAGACTTTGCAGCGTCAGGCGAGCTTATTGCGCGAGCTTAATGTCAGACGTTTAATGATAGTCGTTGAAAAGGCTGTCGCAGCTTACGCAAGAAGTTATTTATTCGAGAAGAACGACCCGACTACGTGGCGGCAGTTCTATCGGGGAATTGAGCCGAAGTTCAGGGAGTGGAAAGCGCAGCGCTGGTTCTATGATTATTATATTTTTTGCGACCAGGACGCTGAGAGCTTAGATAAAGCTAAATTAAACACCGCTGAGAGCGTGCAGCGCGGCGAGTTTAAATGTCAGATATTTGTCAAGCCGGTTGTTGGTATTAAGTGGGTAATGATAGACGCGGTTATCACACGTCTTGATGCTGACTTTGCCGAGAGCTTGGCTGATGTGATAGGAGGGTAAAGCATGGGAGCGAGACCTTTATTCCCGGGCAATCCCCGGCAGGCGCATGAATTTATAGTTGCAATAGACGGCTTCGACGCTGCTTACTTTCAAAGAGCGACAGTGCCGGAGCTTGAGATAGAAGTTGACGAGTTTAATCCGTTAGGCAGCGTTCGCGCGAGTAAGTTCGCGGGGCGCATGACGGTCGGGGACTGCGAGCTTGAGAAAGGCGTTCCGGCTGATAGAGTTGACAATGCGGCTTGGAACTGGCTGAAGAGCGCGGTTAATACGAAGAGCGGCGATATCGGCAACCCGAGCGATTATAAGCGTGATATAGAGCTGCGCGAGACGGATCACGTTGGCAATACGATGCGCACATGGCTTTTAAAGGGCGCATGGGTTAAGCAGTTAAGCCTGAGTGACTTCGAGGGCGAGAGCTCAGATCACATGATAGAGACGTTGACTTTAAGCGTTGATGACGTTGAGATGAGATAAGTTGAAATAAGCCGCTTTAATTTTGAATTTTATTTCAAGTTAGGGCGGCAAATTGAAATTTAAAATTTATTTAAAGGAGAAATTTAATTAATGCCGAAGCGCGAGATAATAAGCGAAGTTGAGAGCTTTAAATTACCGTCGGGCATAGCCGTTGAAATTCAAGAGATAGATGCGGCGGCTGAAAGATTATTGACTAACCGCAAAGAGATGAGCTCAGGCCGTGCGTTGAATAAAATTATGCTGAGCGCGTTGGTGAGCTTGAATAATAAGCCGCTGCCGGAGAACGAGGGCGAGGCTAACGCTTTAATTCTTGACATGA
>JAFSNU010000291.1 GCA_017447325.1 Synergistaceae bacterium
ACACCGCACACCGCACACCGCAATAATAGCTTAAAAGATTCAAAATTATTAAGCGTGATAATCCCGGCTTATAACACGGCAAAATTTTTGAATAAATGCGTCGAGAGCGTAGCAAATCAGACTTATAAAAATATTGAAATTATAATAGTAGACGACGGCTCGCAGGATAATACGCCGCAAATCTGCGATGAGCTCGCAAATAAATTTAATAATATTAAAGTAATTCATCAAGAAAATCAAGGCTCTAATATAACAAGACGTAACGGCTTTAACGCGTCGCGCGGAGAGTATATCGCGTTTGTTGATTCAGATGATTATATAGATTTAAATTCTTACGAGACGGCTATAAAAATTTTGGAAGAAAATAATGCTGATATGGTGCAGTTCGGAATTTACGACGTTGATCTTGACGGCAAAATTATAAAAGAGTGGCAGCGTGATGATTTAACGCTTAATAATGCAAGCGAGATTTATAAATATTTTCTGACGAGCGAAGTGGCGTCGTGGCCGCTTGTCGATAAAGTCTATAAGCGAAGTTTATTTGAAAATTTAGAATGGCCTAAAATTTCAATGACGGAGGATTACTGCATATCGGCGCAGCTGTTCGCGAGAGCGCAAAAATTTATGACGATAAATAAATTTTTGTATTATTACGTTCAGAATCCAGCGAGCTTGTGTCACGACAAGCCTAAAACAAATCCTAAAATTAGAGACGATATATTTACGTCTTCAAATTTTGTCGTGAATTTAACCGGGCAAAAATTTCCTGAGCTTCTGCCCTATGCGATAGAGCGCAAAATGGGAGCTTTTGCGGCGTTCTTAGCAGACTTCAGCGAAGACATTTGGCCGCAGATACAGCAAAGCATCTTGAAAGATTATCAATTCATGCGCTCAGAACTTAAATTAAATTTTATAAAATTTATTAATCGCAAATTATTTCTTCACGGATATTTTTTAGCATATCATCCGGGGCTTTATAAATTTTATTTAACAACGCGCTTAAAAATTAAAGCATTAACGGGAATTTGAGCTATAATAAATTTGAATTTAATTTTAAATCCGAAAGGAGATTTAATTTTAAACGGGTCAAGGTTCTATGCTCGTCGTGATTTTATTAGCGGCGATAGTCTTAATGCTTTTATTAATCTCCAAGTTTCACGTTCACCCGTTCGCAGCTTTATTCGCGGTTGCTTTAGTCATGGGCTTGTGCGTAGGCATGAAGCCGATGGACGTTCTCAACACAATTTTAAATGGCTTCGGCAACACTTGTAGAGGCATCGGCATTATAATTTTGCTGGGAACTATCATCGGCGTTATGCTTGAAAAGAGCGGCGCGGCCTTCACAATGGCTGACAGCGTGTTAAAGATCGTCGGCGATAAGAGGCCGGCTATAGCCATGAGCTTAACCGGCAGCATCGTATCAATTCCAGTCTTCTGCGACTCAGTCTTTGTTATATTATCATCTCTTAACAAATCTCTTTCACGCCGCAGCGGAATAAGTTTAGGCACAATGGCGATTGCATTATCAACCGGCTTATTCGCGACGCATAATTTAGTTCCTCCGACGCCCGGCTCGATAGTGGCGGCTGATAAGTTAGGCGCTGACTTAGGCCTTGTCATCATGTGGGGAATCTTCGCGTCGATACCGGCGATTATCGGCGGCTATTTATACGCCTGCGCAATAGGATCGAAGCTTGTTCTTAACGTTGAAGAGGGCGAAAGCTATGAAGAATTAAAAGCGAAGTACGGCGAGCTGCCCTCAGCTTTTAAATCTTTTGCGCCGATTATAGTGCCGTTAATTTTAATCGGCATCAGCTCAGTCGTTAATTATCCTGCTATTTTAGCAAAAATCGGCAAGGACACGGCCGTTCATTCGGCAGCGAGCTTCTTGGGCAATCCCGTTATCGCTTTAACTATCGGCTTAATTTTATGCTTCTTCATAATTCCCAAGCTCACGCAGGAAGTCACTCACGGCTGGATCGGCGAGGGCGTTAAAGAGGGCGCGAACATAATAATGATAACTGCGGCCGGCGGAAGCTTAGGCGCGATAATCGCGGCGAGCGGAGTCGGAAATTATATAGGCGCGGCTCTTAAAGATTTAAACTTAGGCTTATTACTGCCGTTTATAATTGCGGCGGCTTTAAAGACGGCTCAGGGCTCTTCAACTGTTGCTATTATCACAACAGCCGGAATAATTACGCCGATGCTCTGCTCTTTAGGCTTGGGCGGCTCGTCTATGGAGCCGGTGCTTGCTACGTTGGCAATCGGCTGCGGCTCAATGGTCGTCTCGCACGCTAACGACTCTTACTTCTGGGTTGTAACTCAGTTCTCCGGCATGGAAGTAGGCACGGCTTATAAGGCTCAGACCATGGCGACTTTAGTTGAAGGCCTTTGCGGACTTGCGGCAGTCTATGCAATTCCTGCCGTTATGCTTTAAGCTTTAATAAATTTAATATTTAAAAATTAATAATAATCAAGTCGCTTATTAATTATTTTAAATTAACGAGCGGCTTTTAAATTTTTTATAAATAAGGATAATAATCATGAATTTATTTTCAGGCCGCAAGGTCGGTGTCAGTCAGGAAGAGAATTTTTAAAATTCAAAACGCCCCGCAAAATTTTTAAATTTAATTTTAATTTTAAAAATTTCAGGGCGTTAATTTTTAATTTTAAATTTAAATTTGGTCGCGCTCGTAAAGAACGTCCGGCGTCCAGCCTCTCGCAGCTTCGCCCGCGCGGCCTTTATAAATTTCAAAATAATCTATAAGCCCGTCCGTGAAGTGAAACGCGAGCGTAAAATTTTTATCAGCCATTTCGTAAGACGTGATGCTGACGTTCGGCTCTCCGTCCGGCGTCTCTCTCACAGTCGGAGTGCCGACTTTGCTTCTAATCTCGTTGCGGTTCATACCGATTGCGTCAAAGCCTAAAAATAATTTGCACATGCTCGAGCTCGTCGCCTTAAAATAAACGTCCTCAAGCTTAGAGCCGTGCTTTACAACTTGAAATAAAGCTCCGTTTGCATTATTAACAAAAGTTATAACTTTGCCCGAGCCTGCCGCCGAGCCGGAGTTCTCTATCGCGTCGCCCTCTTCCCATTTTGTCCCGGGATTTTTAATAATTTTCTGCCGTGCAGCTACGCATTTTCTAAATAAATTATCCGCGCTCTTGCTCTTGCCGCCCATTTTAAGGCGTATCCCTTCTTGGGCAAGCCAGCCGGTCTCGCCGTCAACCGTGACTTTGTACCATAAATTATCTTTAGCGTCGCGCGTTGCGCTCGGAACATTCACGCCGTCCTCAGGCAGGCTGACTTCAGTATAGCTAGAGCCCTCACTTGCTTTAGCGTACAGCTTCACCGTTTCAGTCAGAGCATAAGCGCGCTGTTCGGCGGCCTGAGCTAAATTAGCCAAGCATAATAAAATTAATAAGCTAAACAAAAATTTCTTCATGACTATCAACCTCGCTTTAATTTAAATTTAATTTTATTATATAGTTAAAATATTTTAAAAATCTATTGCACCCCCTATAAGGATTGAAGACCTGACTCGAGAGTACATGCCCGTACTCTCTCAACCTTACAGGGTAGACTAATTTTAAAGTGATTTTATTATAACAAAACGCCCCGCAGATTTTTAAAATTAAAATTTAAAAACTCGCAGGGCGTTTATATAAATTTAAAATTTTTAATTAATTATCTCTTCGCTTTGCCCTCGGGCTTGGCCAAGTACCATTCAATTAAAAATCCTGTCGCGACGAACATAGAACTCCAAGTTCCGGCGATAATTCCCACAAGCATTGCATAGCTGAACGCCTGAAGCACAGGTCCGCCCCAAACGCATAATGCGATGACCGGGAATAAAGTCGTCAAAGTCGTGTTAATAGTTCTGGCTAAAGTCTGATTGACAGATTTATTAACAAGCTCGGCTATTCCCTCGTGGCTTAAGTCGCGCCAGTTCTCGCGGATTCTGTCCAAAATTATAATCGTGTTGTTTAACGAGTAACCGACTATAGTCAATATTGCCGCGATAAACGAGCTCGAAATTTCCATTTGCGTTATGCTGAAGAAACCCAGCGCAATTATAACGTCATGGACTAACGGCACAACACTCACGACCGCAAATCTAAACTGGAATCTTAAAGTTATATAAATTAATATAGCTATAAGCGCGATAGTCACGCCGATAAACGCCTGCTGTCTCAGCTCGCCGCCTATTACAGGGCCGACTTTCTCAAAGCCCGTTATCGTCATTCCAGTGAAATTTTTATTTAAAACATCAACGACTTGCTGACGGCTCTCGTCCGTGTCCTCGTTGGTTCTAATAATAATTCCCTTCTCGCCGAAGTTCTGAATCATCGCGCCCTTCGCGACAACTGCCGAGACAACTTCACGGACTTTCGCGATATCCGGCAGCTCTCCGGCAAACTCAGCCTGAATGACATTGCCGCCGGTAAAGTCTATTCCCAAATTAAGGCCGCGCGTGAACAAAAATCCAAAGCTAATTAATACTAATATCAAGCTTATGCATAACGCCGGCCGTCTAAAGCTCATAAATTTAAAATTAAAATTATTTTTCATGATTATAAAAGGCCTCCGTTACTTTTTATTTTTGCCGCGCCCGATAAAGAGCTGTAAAATCGCGCGGGTCACTACGACATTAGCGAACACGCTCGCCACAAGTCCTATCGACAGCGTCACGCCGAAGCCTCTGACAGAACCTGAGCCGAAATAAAATAATACTAACGCCGCGATTAAAGTCGTGATATTAGAATCTAAAATTGTCACCAACGCTTTCTTAAATCCTGCGTCGAGAGCCGCGCCCGGGGTCTTGCCGGCCTTACGCTCTTCTTTAATGCGCTCGTAAATTAAAACATTTCCGTCAACGGCCATGCCTAACGTCAAAATAATTCCCGCGATGCCCGGCAGCGTCAAAGTCGCCTTAAACGCGATTAATCCAGCAAAGATTAAAATTATCGTGATTATAAGCGCTAAATCCGCCGCAAGTCCTCTGAACTGATAGTAAATGAGCATGAAGACGAGAACCATTGCCGCGCCGAAAAGTCCGGCCTGCATTCCCTGACGCACTGAGTCCGCGCCGAGGCTCGGTCCGACCGTGCGCTCTTCCGCTATCTCAACCGCAACCGGCAAAGCTCCGGCTCTAAGCATAATAGCTAAACGCGTTGCCTGCTCTGTCGAAAATCTTCCGGTGATCTGCGCACGTCCGCCGGGTATCCTGTCCTGAACTACCGGCGCTGAGATAACAACGTTGTCAAGCACTATTGCAATCTGCTTGCCGATTAAACGCGCCGTAGCTTCTTCAAATAATCTTGCGCCCTCAGAATTAAAATTTAAAGATACGCCCATGCGTCCCAGCTGGTCGGGCTGTATCGCCGCAGTCTCGAGCTCGCGGCCTGAAAGCAAAACAGGGCCAAGCAAATAATATCTTCCGGCCTCGTCGCTATGGCCTGATCTATCGTCCTCGCCCGGGGCAACTATCGCGCCCTCTATAGCCTTTGCACGCTCTTCAAAGCCTGAGCCAGAAGCTCCGCGCTCTTCCATTGCTTTATTCCAACGCTCCTGAGCATTGGCAAACTGAATATCTGAGTCGTAATTCTCGCGTCTCGGAGCCGGAGGAGCAGGCGGGGTCTCTTCTAACACTTCTCTGAAATCAAGCTGCGCCGTCTTGCCGATAAGCTCACGCGCCGCCGCCGTGTCCTGAATGCCGGGCAAATCTATAATAATTCTGTCCGTGCCGCTCTTCTGAATAATAGGCTCGGCCACTCCGTACTGGTCAACACGATTGCGTAATACTGCAAGCAATCTCTCAACGCTGTCCTCGTCAACGGGATTTTCAGCCGTTCCAACCGCCTGTAAAACTATGTGAGAGCCGCCCATCAAGTCAAGGCCTAAATTAACGCGACCCTTAACTGGCCATGAATAAGCCAGCGCGGCAATAATTACAATTAACACAAGCCACAGGCGCAGTCTGTCTCTGCGATTCATAATAAATTACTCCGCCTCTTTCTTGTCCTGCTCTTTAGCAGCAATATTAGCAGCCGGAGCATTATTGACCTGACGCTTGCTCTGCACCGCCGACTTTAAAATTCTTACGCGGACATTCTCAGCGAGTTCAATCTGGAACGTGTCCTCGCGAACGTCGCGCACTGTTCCCAAAAATCCGCCTATCGTGACTATCTGATCGCCCCGATTAATTCCCGAAAGCATCTTGTCATGCTCTTTCTGTCTCTTACGCTGCGGTCTGATAATCATAAAATAAAATATTAAAAATATCGCGATTAACGGCAAGAACGGACTTGCTAAAAATCCTCCGGCTCCCGCGCCCTCTGCACCTGCCGCAGCTCCTGCCTCGCCGCCCGAACCCGACGGCGCAGCTCCGCCTCCGAAGCCGCACGGCGATACTGCCTGTACTCCTGCACTCTCTGCCATCTAAAAATTTTCCCCTTTCAATTTTAATTAAAAGTAATTTAAACTTACCAACATCTCGTCCCCCCTGTAAGGTGGGATGCCAACGGGCAGGGGGGTGCTGTACCCCTCCGTCACTTCGTGACACCTCCCCTTACAAGGGAGGCAAGAGCAATTTTTAAAATTTTTTATACGCCACTGCCTCGATCTCGACCAGCGCATCTTTAGGCAATGACTTTACCGCAATGCATGATCTTGCCGGACAGTCCTTGTCAAAATATCTCTCGTAAACTTTATTTACAGCTGCAAAGTTCGCCATGTCCGTTATAAACACCGTAGTTTTAATTACGTCTTCAAGCGCATATCCGGCGGCCTCTAAAACTGCCTTTAAATTTTTTATAGCTTGATTAGTCTGATCAGCGACATTGCCGGCTTTCCCGTATATAACCGAGCCGGTCTCCGGATCAATCGGAATCTGCCCCGACACATAAAGAAAATCCCCGGCTTGAATGGCCTGACTGTAAGGCCCAATCGCGGCCGGAGCGTTTTTAGTCGAAATAACTTTCTTCATATTTTAAATTATTCCTTTAAATAAATTTTAAATATAAATAATTTTTAACGCAAAATTTAAGACCAACGGGCAAATTAAATTTTTAAATTCACCCGTTGGCTTGAGTTATTTATTAACTAATTATTTTCTGCCGGAAAAACGGCTGAGCCCAGCGTATTTCGCGTTGCCGCCGAACTCTTCTTCAATTCTGATAAGCTGATTATACTTCGCAATTCTGTCAGTGCGCGCGATGCTTCCGGTCTTAATCTGTCCGGCTCTCGTCGCAACTGCAAGATCACTGATAAACGTGTCCGCAGTCTCGCCCGATCTGTGTGAAACTATCGCCGCATAGCCAGCTTCAGCTGCCATCTGGATAACTTTAAACGTCTCCGTCAAAGTTCCAATTTGATTAAGCTTAACTAATACTGCGTTGGCAATGCCCTTTTCAATTCCGCGGGCTAATATAGACGGATTAGTCACGAACAAATCGTCGCCCACAAGCTGGCACTTGCCGCCGATCGCATTAGTAAGATTTGCCCAGCCTTCCCAGTCGTCCTCGGCCATGCCGTCCTCAATCGAAATTACCGGGTAATCTTTAACAAGACCTTCATAATAATTAATCAACTCGTCGGCGTTAAATACTTTGCCCTCGCCCGTGAAATTATATTTGCCGTCTTTATAAAATTCTGACGACGCAACGTCAAGCGCGAAGCTAATATCCTTCTCAGGCGTGTAGCCGGCCTTCTCGACCGCTTCCATAAGCAAATCTAACGCCTCTTTGTTGCTCTTCAAGTTCGGAGCGAAGCCGCCCTCGTCGCCGACGCCTGTCGAATAGCCGCGCGAGTTCACGCACTTCTTCAGCGCATGATAAGTCTCCGCACCCATTCTCAAAGCCTCAGTAAAGCTCTCCGCGTTATGAGGCACGATCATAAATTCCTGAATATCTACATTATTATCAGCGTGAGCTCCGCCGTTAATAACGTTCATCATCGGCGTGGGCATAAGTCCGCCGTTAAGTCCGCCGAGCCATAAGAACAAAGGCAGGTCATGGCTCATTGCCGCCGCTCTTGCATTAGCAAGCGACACGCCTAAAATTGCATTCGCGCCTAAATTCGACTTGCCGTCCGTTCCGTCAAGCGCGATCATCATATTATCAAGATCGGCCTGCGCGTCCGCATCCATTCCGACTATCTCAGGCAAAATTTTCTCGTTGACATTCTCGACCGCCTTGGCAACGCCTTTGCCTAAATAACGATCCTTGTCGCCGTCGCGAAGCTCTAACGCCTCATGCGACCCCGTCGAAGCTCCTGACGGAACGGCAGCGCGTCCCATTGAACCGTCGTCAAGAAATACGTCAACCTCCACCGTCGGATTGCCGCGCGAATCCAAAATCTCGCGAGCCCATGCTCCTGAAATTAAAGCCATATTTAACAAACTCCCTTCAAAATTTTTAAATTAAATTTTAATTCAATAAACTAAAGCATTATAAAACAAAATACCGCAAGCGCAAAATTTTTAATTTTATTTTACTCTCGCGCTATTCGCCCCACGGATTTTCATCCGGCTCGACCGGCCGCTCTGAGATCTGCTCCCATGACGGAGACTCCGCCCTTGGCCGCTTTAAAACCGTCTCGTCCGCGCATAACACTTTAACTTTCAAAACTCTATTCATGTACGCGATTTCTAAAATATCATTCTCTTTGACTTCAGCCGACGGCTTGCAAGTCCGCCCTGCTATTCTTACAGCTCCGAGCTCTATCATCTCTTGAGCTATGCTGCGCCTTTTGACCAAACGCGCAAGCTTTAAATATTTATCAAGACGCATTTAAAATTTTATTTTAATTTTAAATTAAGCTATTGCAGCCGAAACTATTTCTTTGGCCTCGTCCTGAATCTGCTTCAAATGCTCGTCGCCCTTAAAGCTCTCAGCGTAAATCTTATATAAATTCTCAGTGCCTGAAGGTCTCGCCGCGAACCAGCCGTTCTCAGTCGTGACTTTCAGTCCGCCGATTGCCGCATTATTGCCCGGGGCGTTAGTAAGTTTTGCCGTGATAGCTTCGCCCGCAAGACTTCCGGCCTTGACCATTTCAGGCGAAAGTTTAGCTAATGCAGATTTTTGCTCGGGCGTTGCAGGAGCGTCGATACGCGCGTAATGCGACACGCCGTATTTTGCTTTAATCTCTTCGTAATGCTCAGCCGGACTCTTGCCAGTCACTGCCATAATCTCGACAGCTAATAAATCCATAATAATTCCGTCCTTGTCAGTCGTCCAGACAGAGCCGTCCTTGCACAGGAACGATGCGCCCGCGCTCTCCTCGCCGCCGAAGCCCATAGAGCCGTCAAGCAATCCATCAACGAACCATTTAAATCCAACCGGAACTTCGCATAATTTGCGATTAATGCCTTTAACAACTCGGTCAATAATCGAGCTTGATACAACAGTCTTTCCAACGGCGGCCTCAGGCTTCCAGCCATTGCGGCTTGTGAACAAATGCTGAATTGCAACGGCAAGATACGCATTAGGATTCATTAAGCCTTTAGGCGTGACTATTCCGTGGCGGTCATAATCCGTGTCGTTGCCAAATGCAATATCATAATCGTCTTTAATATTTAACAAATTCGCCATCGCGTACGGCGACGAGCAGTCCATCCTGATTTTTCCGTCGTGATCAGGCGGCATAAACGAGAAAGTGGGATCTAAATTAGGATTAACGACTTCAAGCTTGTCAAGTCCATAAACTTCGGCTATCGGTCCCCAGTAATAAATTCCCGAGCCGCTCATCGGATCCGCGCCTATATGCAGACCTGATTTAGCTATAGCTTCCATATCTACAACTAAGCTTAAAGCCTTAACATAAGGCATAACAAAATCTTCAAATTTTACATTATCAAGCTTAATAGCTTTTGCGAAGTCAACGCGCTTTATAGCCTTAGCGCCAGACTTTATTAATTCGTTCGCGCGATTTTGAATTTTTGACGTAATTTCAGGCGAGGCCGGGCCTCCGGTCGGCGGGTCGTACTTAATTCCTCCGTCAGTCGGCGGGTTGTGTGAAGGCGTTATCACCATTCCGTCGGCGAGCTGCGCTTTGTCTTTAATATTTTTGTTATACTCGAGTATCGCGCGGGATATAACAGGCGTCGGCGTGGGCGCAAAGTTCTGCGACAAAATTAAATTAATATTATTAGCCGCCAAAACTTCAATGCAGGTTCTCAAGGCCGGCTCGCTCAAAGCGTGAGTGTCAGCTCCGATATAAAGCGGCCCTGCTATGCCCTCGGCCTTTCTATATTCCGCAACTGCCTGAGCTATTGCAAGAATATGCGCCTCGTTAAAACTTCTTAAAGCTGACGATCCGCGATGTCCTGAAGTTCCGAAAGCTACTTTGTGAGACCGCTCGTCAGGGTCGGGCTCAAGCGTATAATAATCGCTGATTAAAGCCGGAATGTTCACTATCTTACGCGCCTTTGCGTACAAATCAGACATGATAATACAGCCTCCTTAAATAATTTATTAAATTTAAATTTTAATTTTAATCACTCTCGGCTGAGTGTCCGCGTCCCCAGAAAGTCACGCCGCGCTTGCTGTTGCTATAAAAATCTATTATGCGCTGTATCTCAGGTATAAACTCTCCGCGCCGCTCTTTAAGCTTATTTAAATTATGCGTGAATAAATCATGCGTATCATAAAGTTCTTTATAGAAATTTAAAATTAAACGCCTCGTCTTTGCCTCAAAGCCGCCGCGTTTCAATCCAACGCTATTTAATCCCAAAATTCTCAAGGGCTCGCCGCCTGTTAAAGTGTAATGCGGAATATCTTTCACAACTCTATACAGTCCGCCGATCATACAATATTCGCCGATTCTCACGAACTGATGAACGCCGCACATTCCTCCAAAGACCGTATGATCTCCGACTTCAACAAAGCCTGACAAGCCGACTTTATTTGCAATCGTTACAAAATTTCCGACTTTGACATTATGCGCGAAGTGCACGCCCTCCATTATGAAACAGTCATTGCCTATTACAGTCTCATTGCCCTCGCCGGTCGCGCGGCTGACAGTGACGTTCTCGCGAATTATATTATTATTGCCGATCTTAACATAGCTCTTCTCGCCCTTATAGCCGTGATCTTGGGGATCTCCGCCTATCGCCGAGTATTCAGCTATGCTGCAATTACTGCCGATAACAACTCCGTCATGAACGCTCACATAAGCCTTTAAGCTCGTTCCGTCGCCGATCTCAACGTCGCCCTCGACTAAACAAAACGGCCCTATATAAACATTTTCGCCGAGCTTCGCCCGCTTATCCACTGCCGCGCTTGGATGAATAATAACGCTCAACGCTCACTCTCCCCTTCTTGTTTAACATCTTTCTTTAAAGTATCCCCAACTATGAACAAAAATTCTCCTTCTGCTACAAGTTCATCGTCAACATAGCCCTCAACCTTTGCCTTGCCGCTGAAGCCTCTTAATTTTAATAATTCCGCACGCGTAAGTAATCTATCACCGGGTTTAACAGGCTTTCTAAATCTCGTCTTGTCAACGCCGGCTAAAAATGCGATCTTGCCGGTATGCTCTTTGCCCAAACGCGCTGCGACCATTACCGACGCAACCTGTCCCATTGACTCTAAAATTAACACGCCT
>JAFSNU010000292.1 GCA_017447325.1 Synergistaceae bacterium
ACGGACTTTAATATTTCCGGCATAGATTTATATGCGTCCATGGAGGCCGCAAAAGAGGTCGGCGGGGACTTTTATAATTTTTATGCCCTTGACGAAGACCGCCTCGTCATTACTATTGCTGACGTATCGGGAAAAGGAATTCCGGCGGCGTTATTTATGCTCGTATCTATGGGTTTGCTTTGGAGCTTTGTTCCAGACAGCCCCGGTGCTTTTACCAAGGCCCTTGACGCGGCTAATCTTTGGCTTTGCAATCACAACGACGGCATGATGTTTGTGACAGTGTTTACGGGAATATTAAACCGCCGCACCGGGAAATTTACATATGTCAACGCAGGACACAATTCGCCGCTGATGTCACGGCGTGAGCTGTCAAACTTTGAATATCTGCCCATGGCTCAAAACGGTTTTTTAGGCATTAACGACAAAGCTGTGTTCCGCGAGGAGACGATTACGCTTAATCACGGCGACTGGCTGTTTTTATACACGGACGGCCTGACCGAGGCCGAGAACGGAGAGCATGATTTCTTTGGGGATGATAGGCTGCTGGACACGCTGAACGAATTCAATAACAGCAGTGCTAAAGAGCTTATATCGCATGTACATGAACGTGTTAAAGATTTTGTGGGTACAGCTCCGCAGTCCGACGATTTGACGATGCTTGCTCTGCGTTACCTGTAAAGAACTTAAAAGCTTGCACCCCTCTGTCACTTCGTGACATCACACCTTGCAGGTTGAGAGGCAACAGTTTGCCTCGAGTATTTAAATGCCATTCAGGCATTTAATCCTTTCATGGGAGACTAAAGCGCGCCCCTGTAAGAGGGAGAGAGCCATGCAATGGCGAGGAGGATTTACGGCCATAGGAATTTGGCCGTAAGGTTGGGGATGCTTTTATAAAGGAGGCTAATAATTAAACATGACTGAGACAGCTTATTTTAAGTCCGGAGTTCTGGTCAACAGTAAATTCCGCGAGTTCTTTATCCCTACTGTGCTGTCAACAATGGCCGGACAGCTTGGTGTTATTGTCGACAGCATTATAGTAGGAAATTTTATTAACGCTGGTGCAATGGCAAGCGTTGGAGTTTGTATGCCGCTAAATCAGCTTGTGGCGGCAATTATGATGCTTATATCAGTAGGCTCTGGAGGGCTTGCTGCGATTGCCTCCGGAGCGCGTCAACACGACGAGGCAAATCGAATTTTCAGTGCCGTTACATTTTTATGTTTTGGAATTGGTGCGTTAATAACGCTTTTATGCCTGCCATTTACTCGAGAGATTGCCCGCTTTTTATCCTCAGCCGACGCACTCGTTGAGGGCGGCTGGGCTTATCTGCATATTTTAATATGGCGCTTCCCGTTCATGCTCGCCCTTGGAGGCATCAGCGTATTAATACGTTCCGACGGCATGGCCGGTCTTGTTAGCCGTGCAGTACTGATCGGTCAGGTCGTTAATATCGGACTTGACCTGCTTTTAATCGGCCCTTTAAAAATGGGATTAGAGGGTGCTGCACTTGCGACTGTAATTAGCGATATTGTCGGGTCGGGCTATTTGATGATAGGATACTTTAAATCGTCCGAAAGAACTTTCAGGCTTGTAAATATCTTAAGCAACGGGCTGAAATCATTTATATCATTGAGCTTTAATTTAATACGTTCAGGAGTTCCAGCGGCTTCCGGTGTCGGTCTTGTATCGCTCAAGGTCTGGTGCATTTACGCTATTCTTGGCAAGACCGGAGGAGCAGGCGCAATGACGATTTATGCCGTATGCGTTTCATGTTTAAGTTTTGTCTCAATGTTTATATCCGGAGGACATCGCTCAATGATCCCTATCGTTGGTGTGCTTTACGGCGAAAAAGATTATCAGGGCATTCGCATGTTAGCCCGCCACGTTCTGAAATTTACGCTGTTATTAGTCGGTGCGTTTGTGCTGTTTGTCCTGCTGTCCCCGCAGACGATACTTTCGCTGTTTAATCTTCCGCCGGAACTCATGGCCGAAGGAGCGAATGCTATACGTCTGTTCTCAATCAGCTTAATCGGCGTCGCTGTCACGTTTTTAATGCTGTATTACTATACAACTGTACAGCAGCGGACTGCCGCAAATATTTTGTCATTTGTCGAGGGATTTTTAGCAGTCGTGCCGCTTGCGTGGCTTCTGTCAAAGCCGTTTGGGCTGACCGGCGTCTGGCTGGCGTTTATACTTGCGGAGCTTGTAGGCTTTCTGTGTATATATTTATATATTCGTGTTATTCGTGAGCACTCAAACGGAAAATTTTTTGACGTGTATTTAATTGAAAGGAACGGCAAAGAGATGATTTATGATGTCTCGATTAAGGCAACGGATGATGACGCGGCGAAGCTGTCGATTGAAGTCTTGAAAGTTCTGAAAGACAACGGCATAGACGAATTGACTGCGTCAAGGGCGGCTCTTGCTCTTGAGGAGATGACGGCGAACCTTGCAAACTATCCAAATAATAAACAGGCGGCTGATATTGACCTCAGGATTAGCAATGCAGACGGAAAAATTATACTTGCACTGCGCGACAACGGCAGACCGTTCAATCCCGTCGAATATAGCCCTGACGAGCAGACGGACTACAGGACGGACGGTATTATGTTATTAAAGGCAATTGCGAAAAATATCCAGTATAGCCGCGTACTTTCGCTTAATCAGACGATTATTGAATTGTAGTAAAATTATATTTTTTTAATAAATAGGGTGATACAATGAGTAAAGATAATTTTGTCCCGCTCTCTCAAACGCAGCTTGGAA
>JAFSNU010000293.1 GCA_017447325.1 Synergistaceae bacterium
CAAACTCGCTGCTTAAAGCTTTAAGCAAAATATCAGCATTATTAATTTGCAGCTCAACCTGCTTAAAGCCCGTCCCGCCGTAAGAATTACTATTTGCAACGCTCGCCTGAGCCGAGATTAAATCTAATAAATCTTCATCGCAACTTGATAAATGCGCTTGCCATTGTTCTAAACTTAAATCTTTAAACTTCAAATTATTTTCAATGCAGAACGCAACGAGCTTGCCGACCTGATAATGCGCATCCCTGAACGGCACGCCGCGCTTGACTAAATACTCGGCTATGTCAGTCGCGAGAGCAAAGCCCTTGCCCTTGCCGTTATCAATGCTGTCAAGTGCCGCAGCTTCATCAACTTCAATTTTAGAAATTAAATCAGCCAGAATATTTACAACGCTTTCAACAACGTCAAGCGACGCGAACAATCCGCGCTTGTCTTCCTGCAAATCCCGATCATAAGTCATAGGCAAGCCCTTCAAGCTCGTCAATAAATCTATCATGTGACCTAAGACTTGGCCGGTCTTGCCTCGAATTAATTCTAAAACATCAGGATTTTTCTTCTGCGGCATCATGCTTGAGCCGGTACAAAACGCGTCAGGCAATTTCAGCCAGCCGAACTCCTGCGTACTCCAAATTATAAAATCCTCGCTGAGACGCGACGCATGGACTGCAAAGACGCTCGCGAAATGATGATAGTCCGTCATGTAATCGCGCTGCGCCACCGTGTCCAAACTATTGCGGGTTGGATTATCAAAGCCTAATAGCTCAGACGTGAAATCTCTGTCAATATTAACAGTGCTTCCGGCCAACGCTCCAGCTCCGAGCGGACATTCGTTCAGAGCGTTCAACGCAAATTTTAATCTTTCATAATCTCGATTAAACGCCTCGAACCATGCTAATAAATAATGCCCGAACGAGATCGGCTGCGCTTGCTGCAAATGCGTATAGCCCGACACTATCGCAAATTTATTCTTGTCAGCCTGAGCTAAAATAACTTTTAATAAATTAATAAAGCTCTCGCTCAAATTTAAAAGCCTGTCGCGAAGATACAGCCTAACTGTGACCTGAACCTGATCATTGCGGCTGCGTGCCGTGTGCAGTTTAGCTCCTAACGGCTCAAGCTGCGTCAATCTATTTTCGATATTCATGTGAACATCTTCAAGCTCAACATCAGGCTTGAACTTGCCGCTTTGAATTTCGCTCAGGACTTTTAACAGGCCGTCCTCGATCTTCTCGCATTCAAGCTTATTTAATATCCCTGTCTCGCCCAACATTCGCACGTGAGCGATGCTGCCGAAAATATCATGACGCGCCATCCGCCAGTCAAGATCAAGCGACTGCGTAAAGTCCTGAACGATACGCGCCGTGTCCTCTTTAAATCTGCCCTTCCACATTTTTAACTTAACTCCTAAAATAATTTTTGCATAGCTTTATATAAGCGCGTTATAAAACACAAAGCCTGTTTAAAATTCGCGGCTCTGTTTAGCCGTCCATGTACTCGTCCCAAGTTACGCGAACTATCCTGTCGTCCTCAAACTCAAATAATAACGCTTGATTTAATGACTTGAGCTCATAGTTCAGGCTGTCGCTGTTCTCATCTTCAAGCGGCTTGCCGAAATTATTAATTACGTCCTCGCGGTTCTCGCCGAATAAATTCCTGAAGCTGTCCAACGCGGATAACTCTATGTGCATTAAAACACCCTCGACGTATCTTAATGTGCATTCAGAGTATTCATACGTGTCCTCTCTGAGCTCACGGCCGGCCGGGTCAAAGAAGAACGTGTCACTCGTTATATTTTTAGGCTCACCTAATACAGCTTTGGCTCTCTCGGGCTTGAAGCCGAATAATGTGTGGAGAGCCATCGTTAGCTTGAACAAAGGGCTCGTCACGTCACTGCCGTTATATACATTCATAAACTGTCCTGATATCCAGACTCTCTCGTCGCTCTCCTGACCTGCTAACTCATACCATACATCACCTTTAATATCCTTCCCGCTGACTATGACGAACCGATCATTCTTGTCCGCTCTGCCGACAACTTTCGAATCGCTTCCAGTCCCGGGCATGTTGCGAAGTCTTACGTTACTGCCGGTGCAAATGCCGAACGTCGGGTACTCTAATTTGGCTTGGGCTTTAGCCTGATTCTGCGCCTGCTGCTTGAGCCTCTCGTCAGTCTTAGTCTGAGCCTGAGGCTTTTTATTATTATTAGAATTATTAGAGCCTTCAAGATACTGATTTGCAAGCTCAGGCAGATACGCAGCTCTCTCTTCAGTCGCTACTGTGTAAGCCTTAAGCTTGCTGTAGCCCTCAATGTCCATAAAGTCCTCGGCCTCAGAGTCGCGTCCGCGTGCTACCCACTCGCGCTGATCTTTACGTAAATTATTCAGCGCAGTTTTATTCTTAGCTAACTTCCGCTGCGCCTCTTTCCACGCGCGTGATAAAGCTTGATCCGCGCGTTTAAATTCCGCGTTCTTCATCAGCTGCGCATATTCATTATCGCTTAAAGCAAACGCGTTAGCACAGCAAACGAAAACTAAACTCAACGCAAGCAAAAATTTTTTCATGACTACACAACCTCCTGAATTTAAAATATTTAAAATTAATTTATAAATTATTCCCAGTGCCCGGGTCGACGCCCCAGTTCTGCCATCGTTTTAATTCATACTGCTTTAAATTATTTTTATCGCTCAAGCTATTTATTACTTCGTCAATGCGCCTTAATAATAAATCTTTATGCTCCGGCAGCTTGCCCTTGACTGGATATAAATTAGTCTTGTGCGTCGCGTTCCAGATAACATTAATATTTAAATTATTTAATAATTCGCGACCCTCTTTCAAAGTCTCGTAAGGGCTCATGCGCTTGAACTCGCGAGATTTAACTTTCTCGATAAGCTTCGCGCCCTTAAACAAAACTAAAGTCACGACAGTCAATTCAAACGGCCTTGCAAGATTTAACATGCTTGAAGTTTGTTCAACATGTTCAGCTGACAAGTCCTGCCCGCCGAGGCCAAGCATGATATAGCTCGAGTATTTTATATTTGCCTCGTCAAGCCTGCGCATCGCGTTTAAATTATCTTCGCGCGTCACGCCCTTTTGCTGAAATTCTAAAACTTTATCGCTGCCGCTCTCAAGACCTATGCAAAGCCTGTCATAACCGGCAGCTTTTAAAATTTTTAAATCTTCGTCAGACTTGCGCAAAATATCATCAGCCCTTGCAAAGCATGAAATATAATCGCAAGAATTAAAATATTTTTTAATAAGCTCAGCTATATTTAATAATTTATTAGTGTTTAATACAAACGGATTGCCGCCGGCTAATAAAAATCTCGCGTTATTATTCTTGCGCAGCTCGCTTAAAGTTTTAAGCTTAATAATATTTTGCTCTATCTCGTCTAAACTCAGCTCTTTAAATTTTTTATTAGAATTTAAATCACAAAACAAGCATTTATTATAGCTGCAGCTCACAGTCACGGGAATTTGCACGGTGTACGACTCGGCCATCGGCACGTAATAATAAAATCCGTATTTGCCGTACACGTCATATTTCAAATCTGTCAATAACTTCTTCTTATTTAATATATCCAAATTATTCATCGCGCAAATAATTTTTATAATCTTCAACGCTCAACAAATTATCAAGCTCGCTTAAATTATCCGGCTTAATCTCAACGAGCCATCCC
>JAFSNU010000294.1 GCA_017447325.1 Synergistaceae bacterium
CGGCGTGGCCGGGGCAGTCGATATGAGCATAATGTCTCTTGTCCGTCTCGTACTCGACGTGTGCGATATTAATCGTGATGCCGCGCTCGCGCTCCTCAGGCGCCTTATCGATCATGTCGTAAGCCGTGAACTCTGCATAATTATTCGTAGCAAGGCACTTAGTAATAGCCGCCGTAAGCGTAGTCTTGCCGTGGTCGATATGACCGATCGTTCCAATGTTTAAATGCGTTTTGTTACGCTGGAATTTCTCCTTAGCCATTTTTAATTCCTCCCAAAATATTTTTTATTAAAATTTATTTTATTCGCTTCTGGGTCTTCCCTGAAGCACTTTTTCCGTTACTTCCGCCGGCGTCTGCTCGTAATGATCAAACTGCATCGAGTAATTTGCGCGGCCTGACGTCTTGCTTCTCAAGTCAGTTGCATAGCCGAACATGCCCACAAGCGGTACATAAGCTCTTATTATACGCGCGTTTGCTCTCATGTCCATACCCTCGATACGGCCTCTTCTTGACGACAAGTCGCCGATTACATCTCCTACATAATCTTCAGGCGTGACAACTTCAACAGACATGACAGGCTCCATTAAAACCGGCTTTGCCTTCTTCATCGCCTCTTTAAAGCCCATTGACGCGGCAATTTTAAACGCCATTTCCGAGCTGTCGACTTCGTGATAACTTCCGTCAACTAAAGCAACTTTAATTCCGATAACCGGGTAGCCGCCGAGAATACCGCTCTGAATTGCCTCTTCAAGGCCTTTCTCAACTGCCGCGATATACTCTTTCGGCACAACGCCGCCGACGATTTTGTCCTCAAATTCAAAGCCCTTGCCGTCCTCAAGAGGCTCAACTTCAAACACAACATGACCGTACTGGCCGCGTCCGCCGCTTTGCCTGATATATTTACCCTCGGCTCTCGCGCTGGTTCTAATCGCCTCACGGTAAGACACCTGCGGATTGCCGACTTTAACGTCGACGCCAAATTCGCGCTTTAATCTGTCAACTATTATTTCAAGATGAAGCTCGCCCATTCCTGATATAACAGTCTGGCCGCTCTCTTCGTCAGTTTTTACAACAAACGTCGGGTCTTCATCTGCTAAAGCCGCAAGGCCTTTGCTTAATTTAATTTTATCAGCCTGCGTTGCCGGCTCGACTGCAAGCGAGATAACCGGCTCCGGGAACTCCAAGCTCTCAAGCACTATCTGATTTGCCTCGTCGCATAACGTGTCGCCGGTCTTAGTATTCTTTAAGCTCGGCACTGCGACTATCATTCCGGCCTCTACGCTGTCTATATCCTCGCGTTTATTAGAATGCATGCGCATAATTCTGCTTATACGCTCGCGCTGACGCGTCTTAGGATTATAGACAGTGCTGCCCTTCTCTAACTTGCCTGAATAAACTCTCAAGAAAAATAATTTTCCCAAGAACGGGTCAACAGCAACTTTAAACGCCAATGCTGTGAACGGCTCGTCAGGGCTGCTGTGACGCTCGACTATCGTTTCGGGATCGTCCGGCGCAGTTCCCTCAATCGGAGGCAGGTCGATCGGACTCGGCAAATACTCAACTACTGCGTCTAACAAAGGCTCAATGCATTTATTCTTAAACGCTGACCCGCATAATACAGGCACGGCCTTTAATTTTATAGTCGCTTCTCTTAAAGCCTTTTTAATTAATTCAGAACTTATCTCCTGACCCTCGAGATATAAAGTCATAATATCATCGTCGAAGTCAGACAAAGCCTCGATTATCTTGTCGCGTCCTTCTTTAGCCGGCATTGCAAGCTCTGCCGGTATGGCCGCCTCTCTTGGTGCCTGGCCTAAAACGCCGCTGAAATAAACTGCCTTTTGATTAATTAAATCAACGACGCCTTCGAAATCATCTTCAGCCCCGATTGGAATTTGCAACGGTATAGCATTCGCGCCTAATCTTTCGTGCATTGCCGCGACGACTGCGTCAAAGTCCGCGCCGATTCTGTCCATTTTATTTACAAATGCAATTCTCGGCACATGATATTTATCGGCCTGACGCCATACTGTCTCCGACTGGGGCTCAACGCCTCCGACAGCGCAGAACACAGAGACCGCACCGTCAAGGACGCGCATTGATCTTTCAACTTCAACTGTAAAGTCCACGTGTCCGGGCGTATCAATTAAGTTTATAGTATGACCTTTCCAGACACATGTTGTAGCCGCAGAAGTAATAGTGATGCCGCGTTCACGTTCCTGCTCCATCCAGTCCATGGTCGCATTGCCTTCGTGAACCTCGCCCACTTTATAACTACTTCCGGTATAGTAAAGTATGCGCTCGCTCGTCGTAGTTTTGCCCGCGTCGATGTGAGCCGCAATACCTATGTTTCTAAGTTTCGCAATATCTAACAAAAACTGCACCGCCTAAAACTAAAAAATAAATTCTAACGTCTGCGACGCTTTTACCAGCGATAATGAGCAAACGCTCTGTTCGCCTCGGCCATTCTGTGCGTGTCCTCGCGGCGCTTTATAGAACTGCCCGTATTATTATACGCGTCCATAAGCTCGTGCATTAAACGCTGCCACATTGGCATTCCCTTTTTGCCTCTTGCAAAGGCTACTATCCAGCGAATAGAAAGCTGGACGCCTCTTTCAGGCTTCACTTCAACCGGCACCTGATACGTTGCTCCGCCGACGCGTCTGGGACGCACTTCGATCTGAGGCGCGACATTGCTCATTGCCTTCTGAAACACTTCAAACGGCTCTGTATTAAGCTTTTCGGCTGCTGTATCAAGAGCCTTGTAAAAAATTCTCTCCGCTACGCTGCGCTTGCCCGCTTTCATTAAGCTGCTGATAAATCTTGCGGCTGCGACGTCGTTAAATCTGAAATCGGGCGGCGTCTCGCGTTTCTTAATATGCCCTTTACGCGGCATCTTACATCCTCCCTTTAAAACTAAAACTCTTTAAATTAAAATAAAATTTACGCTTTCGGTCTGCGTGCGCCGTACTTCGAGCGGCTGCGCTTGCGGTTCTCTACTCCGCCGCAGTCCAAAGTTCCTCTTATAATATGATACCTGACGCCGGGAAGGTCTTTCACGCGTCCGCCTCTTACTAAGACGACCGAGTGTTCCTGTAAATTATGGCCGATGCCGGGTATATAAGAAGTAACTTCGATCCCGTTGGTTAAACGCACACGGGCTACCTTACGCAAAGCCGAGTTAGGCTTCTTGGGAGTTATTGTATAAACGCGGGTGCATACGCCGCGACGGGCAGGATTCGCCTGCAACGCCGGCGAATTGCTCTTACTCTTCTTCTCCTCCCGTCCGAAACGGACAAGCTGATTAATTGTTGGCACAGAATCTCCTCCTACTCAAAATAAATCTTGTCACAAAAGTGTATAACATCATAGCAAACAACGGGCTTAAATGTCAAGAAAAAATTTTTTAATACGCGCGTTAATTAAAAATTTTTTAGTTCAAAATTTTATTATAAATTTCTAAATCTAAATCTTTAAACACGTTGAAGATAATTTTTAAATCTTTATTATGCTCTAAATATTTTATTACTGTATTAACTGCGATCTGCGCGGCGGGCTCGTTAGGAAAATTAAACACGCCGGTCGAGATGCAGCAAAAGGCGATAGACTTTAAATTATTTTGCGCTGCTAAATCTAAACAAGAATTATAGCAAGATGCCAATAAATTTTTATGCTCTTGCGTAAGTTCTCCTAGGACGTAAGGCCCGACTGTGTGAATTACAAATTTTGCCGGAAGATTATATGCGCTGGTAATTTTAGCTTGGCCTTCGGGCTCGTCGTGTTTTTGCTCCTGCATTAAATTATAACAGTCTAAACGCATTTGAACTCCTGCCATCGTGTGTAAAATATTATCGATGCAGTTATGATTAGGCTGAAAGCAGCCGAGCAGTTTCGAGTTCGCCGCGTTGACCACAGCGTCAGCATTTAGTCTTGTGATGTCGCCCTGCCACAAAAATATTTGATTATTCAACTTACACGGCTCTAAATTATTTACGTCGATAATGCCTTTTGCTCTTGTCATCTCACTCAAAAATTCGTCCTGAACTTTCAAAAATTCTTTAGACGCTTGCAATGGCATTCGCATATTAAATAAAGCTCTAAGCAAACGCCATTGCGCCTCGGGCTCGCTCGGAATTTTATAATCAGGCTCACCTGTCTCAGCCAATAAATTTTCAATCAGCCATAGTCTCTTCTCGTTGTGGGTCATAAAAATTTTCATGCTCCTTTAACTAAAAATTTATGCTAAAATAATTTTAAATCAAATCAAACTTTTCAAGATAAAATTTCAAAGTTTTTCAACTACATTTTCAACTACAAAAAGTTATTATAAATTCAGTATTTAAAATTTATTACGAGCGAGTGAACAAAAATTAAGCGTTAAAAATTTTTATCGCTAAAAAATTTTTGATTGATAAAATTTTATTTCCAGTCCTCGAGTTTTAAATTTTCAACTCTTGAAAATTCACGCGTGTTGTTAGTCACGAGCGTATAGCCTAACGAACGGGCGTGCGCTGCTATGAGCGTATCACGGTCGCTGATGCGCATTCGTTTTAATTCAAGGTCTCCTAAAATATCTCCGAAATGTTTTGCGGCGTCTGCGTCAAAATCAATTACAGGAATGCCGGCCAAGAAAGTATAAACACCGAGCCTCGTCATGTCAGGGCGTGAACTTTTGCGAATGCCGTACTCAAGTTCACCGAGCGTTATAACTGAAATACAAATATCTTTGCCGACGTGAGCCTTTAATTTTTGAAATATAGGCCAGTCGGGATGTCTTATTCCCATTATGACGGCGTTTGTGTCAAGCATGTACATCATAATTCTTCACGCGCGGCTTCGATGCTCTCGGGCAAGCTGTCACTCATGAAGTCCGGAGCGAACTCGGACAAAATTTTTGCGCCCTGTTCGAGCGTGTCGGCGAGGCGTGCTGCCGGAGTCATCATGACTACATCGCCGATTTTGTTTACATAAAATTCTTCGTTAAGATTTAAATTAAAATCTTTGGGAAGATTTATCGAGTAAGCTTTGTCGTTCGAGGTAATTTTAATTTTTTGAGCAGTCAACAAATTTAAAAACTCCTTTCAATTTATATTCAAGTTATATTTAAATTTTGCAAAATTTAAAACATGCTAAAATGATACTGCTAAAATAAATTTTAATTTAAATTTTCGCAAAGGCTAAAAAATTTTTAAATAAATTTTTTAGCGAAGCTCTGAAAAATTTTTAAGAATAATTTTCGCGAGGCTTTAAAAAATTTTTGAAATAAAATTTAGCGAGGCTTTAAAAAATTTTTGAAAATAAAATTTAGCAAGGCCATAAAAATTTTTAAAAATAAATTTTAGCAAGGCTATAAAAATTTTTGAGATTAATTTTAAAAGGAGAATAAATAAATTATGAAGTTGAATAATATCATGAAGCAGGCTCAGAAAATGCAGGCGCAGATGATGCAGATACAGGAAAATCTTGCGCACGAGACAGTCGAGGCGAGCGTCGGCGGCGGCATGGTCAAAGCAGTCTTCACGGGACAGGGCGACTTGGTAGAAATTAAAATCGATCCGGAAGTTATTAAGGCCGAAGAGAAGGAGATGCTCGAGGACTTAATCGCAGCGGCTGTCAAC
>JAFSNU010000295.1 GCA_017447325.1 Synergistaceae bacterium
GCTCGTGAGCTTTATAAAAGTCGAGCCGTCCGCCTCTGAGTACGAAACTTCCATATTTATATTAACTATATCAACTTGATTTGCGTTCCGCCCATGCTTTAATCTCGCGCCGCGCCTGTCTCCCGCCTCGCCTTTATAGCAGCCGTTTAATATCTCGTAAATTAATTCTTCACTGCAAAGTTCAAGCCTGTTCGCAAGTTTGCGCTCAAGGCCGTACTTCTCCGTGAAGTGCCGCAGTTTGCCCTGCATCTCGAGCAAGTCAAAATTACGGCTCGTAATCTCATAATTAAAGTATTTAAGCTTGCGGATAAATGCTATAGTCTTCTCGCGCTTGGGCTCGTCAAATATCTCCTGCGGCGTGCCCTGCTCATAAATGCCTTTGTCTGCAAAGAATAAAACTCTGTTTGCAACTTCACGCGCAAAGTTCATCTCATGCGTGACTATAAGCATCGTCATGTCATGCTTCGTCAGCATTCTTATCATAGCTAAAACCTCGCCGACCATAGTCGGATCAAGCGCGCTCGTGGGTTCGTCAAATAATAATACTTTAGGCCGCATCATTAAGCACCTGCAAATAGCGATACGCTGCTGCTGGCCGCCCGATAAATTACCCGGCATCTCGTATATTTTGGACGTCAAGCCGACTTTATCAAGCCACTCTAACGCGTTTTGCTCGGCTTCTTCGCGCTTCATATTTAATAACTTAACCGGCGCTAAACATAAATTATCAAGAACGTTCATGTGCGAGAATAAATTAAATTTCTGATACACCATGCCCATGTTCATTCTGATTTTGTTAATATCAGCGTTATTAGCCGTTATCTCTTGATTATCTATAAATATTTGCCCCGAGTCCGGCTTCTCCAAAAGTTCAAGCGATCTTAAAAATACGCTCTTGCCGCACCCAGAGCCGCCGATTATCGCAATGCGCTCGCCCGCCGCAACTTGCAGATTAACGTCCTTTAATACTTCTAAATCCCCGAACGATTTGCATAAATTCTTGACTTCTATTAAATAACCGCTCATGCTTTTCTAACCTTTCTTGCCGCTAAAACATCGCTCAGCGCAAATATCCCGTGAACTATATAGGCCAGAGCCAGATAAATCAACATGCCTATAATTATAGTTATCATCGGCTGCATTGTACGCGACGCAATATTATTGATAACGCGCGTCAAGTCAGTTATAGACACATAGCCGACAACGCTCGTCCACTGGATTAAATTTATAATATTAGACTGATAGACAGGCTTTGCAATTTTAATAATCTGAGGCAGCGTTATAAATCTAAAAGCTTGAAACGCTGAAAAGCCGAGCGTCCGCGCCGCCTCGTACTGTCCAAAGTCAACCGCGCCGATTGCCGAACGCAAAAGCTCAGCTATATGCGCCGCCGTGTTCAGCGCGAAAGTTATTACGGCTATCGTCTCAGCTTCTAAACTGCTCCGCGCAAATATCCCGTAATACATCAGCATTAACAGCATTAAAACAGGCGAGCCGCGCAATAATAATATATAAAGCTTGGCCGGAATATTAAATAATTTAAATCTCGACATTCTTAATGCGCAGATAACAGCACCTAAAAGCGTTCCCAGTATCAGCGCAAACACAGAAATGCGTATCGTCGCATTCAAGCCCTTTAATATAGTTAAATACGATCCGCCTTGAATTAAAATTTTATATAAAATATCTTTTAATTCCATAATTACTATTTTCCTATTATTAAATCAGTGTCCCAGCTGTAATAAGGCTCGGACAAAATAACTCCGCTCAAACTGTCTTTCATGACTCCGCCTAAAGCATTGCCGACTTTCTTATTTTTAGACTTAATGCCGGACGTGTTTCTGTACCAAAAGACAACGTCGGCGCGTTCCGATGCTAAAGCTGCGCTGCGTCCGCCAGCGTCAACGCTTATTAATCTAATATTTTTCTTAATGCGCTTGCCTATCTCAGCTAAAATTGCCGTGTTATAACCAGTAGGTCTGCCGTCCGGAGCTATATAGTCAATCGGCGGCAAGTCGCCCGTCACAGCGACCTTTATAGTCTTAGCATCTTTAAAATTATTAAATTTAACTTCTTCGTTGTCAGCCGCGAAATTAACTATATACTTATCAGCTAATCTATCAAGCGTGCCGTCCTTCTTCATGCTTACTATCGCATTATTAAACTCTTTCTGCAAGCTATTATTGCCCTGCTTAAATCCAAATGATATAGTCGACGGCGTCATGTTCAGCGAGAATAAAATCTCAAGCCCGGGATCATTATTAACTAAGTACAGCCCGACGGCCTCGGGCAGTGCGACCTCGTTAATCTTGCGTGATTTTAAAGCCATCTGCATTGACAGCAAAGTATCGTAAAAATGCACAACCCTGCGCGTCTTGACAAGCGATAATATAAAGCTCTCGAGCATGTCCGGCTCTTCAAAATCGTTATCTCCGGCCGGAATTAAAGGCGCGACGGCTTTTCTCAAATCATCAAGTCCTTGCTGGAATTCCTGTTCAGTCGTTCCAAGATAAGTCAGAACTCCAATATGCGACGGCGCGTCAGCACTTGCTATACTTGCAAGACTTAAAATAATTAATAATAAAGCTAAACAAAACTTCTTCATAATTTAACAATCATTCTCCTTCATTTTAATTAATAAATTAATAAAACTTAAAATTTAGCTTTCTTTAATAAATTAATATATTTATCATAATTTGCAAATAAATCTTCACGCAGATATTCTACAATGCGTTTAACGGCTTCAGGGCTTAACGGCAGCGTGAGCGGCGACAGCGCAAGCCGAATAAGCGCGGCCGGCCTGATAATTTCTTCAAGCTCTTTAATTTTACTTGCGTCTTGTGTCCCTGCGTACGCTATGATTAAATAATTCCAGAAAATTTTGGGATAAAGCGTCTCAAGCACTATCTGTCTTGTAGGCAGCTTATTTTCAAAGTCCAGTATATGCGATAAATACAATTCGCCCAAGTCATAGACGGGATTGCCGACGCTTGCGCCTGACATGTTAATTAAAATCAGCTCGTTATCGCGCACGAATATATTTCTCTCGCTGAAATTTCCGTATACCAGCGTATCAGCCTCCGGCACGGTGTTAATTAAATTTAATAACATATGCAATTCATCAGGCGTTAAATATTGAGCCGCTTTAATCGCAAGCTCTTTATATAAATCGCTTGTCTTTCTAAATATACTGCCATCAGGCCGCGCATCGTGAATTACTTTCAATAATTTGCCCATTTCAGCTGCATAGCCTTCAAGCTTTGCCGGCGCATTCTCGATATACGCTAATAAAGTATTTGCCTTGATTAATTCATAAAGCATCCCGAAACGGCCTTTATATTTAACAATATCATAAGCAATCAGCGTCGGCACTCCCGCAGCAAACGCAGCCTGCGACAACTCGCGTTCCCGCTCTATAATCTCTATTAAAGTATTTTCCGGATAGACTTTAAGCAGCATATCGCCTTCAAGACTATAGACCTCTATGCACCCCAGATAACCTAGCTTTTTCGCTTTCAAAGCTGAGACATCGCGTATGACCCGGCTGATTTTAAATAAACTCTTAAAGTTCGTCACGTCCAAAATATCATTAACGTCTTTATTCACGTTAATTAACTTAACTAAGCTTTTATCGTCTTTAACTTTAATATTTAAAGCTTCAAGACGCGCTTTCTCGCTTTTAAGCAAGCTCAAAAATATTCTCAGCCCTGCGCTCGAAATATATTCAAGCCTCTCGCAGTCAAATATTATATTGCCGTCTGAATGCTTTTCGCGTTCGAGCATAACGGCCTTTCTAATCTCTTCAGCGTTATTAGAATCAATCCGGCCTATTAATTTAAATATTAAATTATCGTCGCCGACTGCAACGCTCAAATTATAGCTTGACATGTTCTAATTACTCACTCTCTTTAAATTTAATTTAATTTTAATTTTAAAATATTTATCAAACTCAGCAACAGGCTTGCGCTTAATAAATTAAATTTAAATTACGCCTTGCTTTTATCTAAATAATTTAAATATTTAAGACAAATCATAGTAATATCGTCGAACTGCGGCGCTCCGTCGATAAACTCGTCTATCTTTAACTTCATAAAGTCTAAAACATCTTCAGCATGTACGTTGTCGTCAATCTCGTTCAAAGCGTCAAGCATTCTGTCAGTGCCGAATAATTTATTATTAAAGTCAGTAGCTTCGGCCACGCCGTCTGTATAGACATAAACTATATCGCCCGGGCTTAACTCGAACTCAGTGTCTTTAAATCTCATGCCCTCCATCGCCGCTAACGCCGGACTGTTCTTAGTCTTTAATAATTCATACTTGCCGCCGACATGCTTTATCGCAGGGTATTCATGACCGGCATTGGCCGCTATAGCCTTGCCCGTTGACAGCTCTAAAATTCCAAGCCATACTGTTACAAATAACTCGGCCTCGTTGCCCTCGCACAACTGCATATTAACGTCATATAAAATCTCAGACGGCTTGCCGCCCATTTTAGCCCTATTCTTCATTAAAGCTTTAGCCGTCATCATGAACAACGACGCAGGAACGCCCTTGCCGGATACGTCAGCTATTACTAAAGCTAAATGATCTTTGTCTATCATAAAGAAATCATACAAATCTCCGCCGACTTCTTTAGCTGGGATCATCACCGCGTGAATTTCATACTCGTTGCAGACCGGAAATTCTTTCGGCAAAATTCCAATCTGAATATTTGCCGCAAGATTTAACTCGGCCTTTATCTGCTCTTTCTCCTGCGTGACGCGCGTTAAATTATTAACGTAATTTATAACGTCGTCTTCCATTTTGTCCATAACTTTAGCCAAGCTGCCTATCTCGTCCTTTGACTTGATAGTCGCGCTTAATTCAACTTCGGGCTTTGTATTGTCATGAGCAAATCTCTGCGCTTCCGCCGAGATCTCTTCAACAGGCGCAAGCAGGCGTTTGTTTAAATAAGCCGTATAAAATATTATGACAAGTAATAAAAACATGAACGTAGCGAAGCTGATATTATGAACGTACTCGCCTCTAACTCTCTTCAGCTCGTCCATTTTGCGCTCAACGCCTATTACTGCTGCTATATTGCCTTTAGCGTCATGAACTGGAATTAAAACAGTGACATGATCTCCTGACAAATACGAATCGTCGCTGAACTCTTCTCTATACATAGGCATTACCGCCTGATCCCTGCCGTCTTCATATATTTCTTTAAAGCCCGGCTTGTCTTCATCAGGCAGCCTTACTATCATTCCGCTTGAAAAAACGTTATAGCGCAGCTTAGAATTCATAACGCTTAATACTACACGCATGAAATTATAATTCTCGTTGCTCACGCGCTGATACATGTAAATAAACGTTCCGTCCTGCGTGTCAACGAGCTTCTGCCAGCGTTCACGCAAAAATTCGATTTTATTTTTAGTCTCCTCTAAATCCGCCGTCTTGTCAAAAATCGACGGATCAACGTCAGATAAAGCCGTCCGAATAGTATTGTACGCTTTCGACGCATACTGATTTTCTATCGACTCAGTGAACAAATAATAACCTATTACAATAACTATCACGCCCAGCGTTGCAAACGCAATAACAAGACCTGTTATAATCTGCGTCGCAATATGCCTTTTGAAATTATTAAACATAATTTTAATTTATCTTTAATCTTTCTCTATTTAAATATGCGTTAATTCTAACTTTGACATTTTCCTGCAAATTTCTGTAAAAGAACAAGTAATCATAAATATGATAAAACCCCTCGGGCAAGAATCTTAAATAAGCTTTATACTCGTCTTTATTAACATCTTCAGCAGGAATTTTAACGACGCCGCGCGTTAAATCCAAGTACGCCCCGCAAAAATTATTAATTTCTTTATTAATCTTGCCGGAATAATCAGTGAAGCAAGCGCCTAAATTTAAATCTTTATCGGCTTTAACTTCGTCAACTCTCCAGCTCAAGGGATTTATAGCATAAGACTTCACATCAGCCTTATATATATCAGTCGCTTTAACATCCGGAGCTTCGCACTCTAAAGTCACGGCAACTCCAATATCATTAGAGCTTACAGCCGGCTTAATATAATTATATTTATTAACAAATTCATAATCTAAAGGCCAGCCTATAGCATATATAGCTATTAATTTATTATTTAATTTCTCGCAGCCTAAAAAGTCCCGCGCAAGACGCAAACACATATCAGCCCCTTGCGAGAATCCGGCTAAAATAAACGGCCTGCCCTTGTTCTCATGCTTTAAATAATATATAAACGCTGCCTTAACATCTTTATAAGCAATCTTTAAATATTTTTCGCGCTCAGCATCACTTGTTAAATTTAAATCATAAACTTTTAAGCTGCCTTGAGAATAATACGGCGCATATAACCTCGCGTTATCTTCATAAATTCCGCGCTCCATGTTCAAAGCTCCTAAAAATTTTTGCTTAGTCTCTTCATCATCAAGCCGCATAATAAACTCGTCTTTAGTATCAACACTCGGAGCGATTAAAAACACGTCAACCGGCTTATTATCACCGCCCTCGGCAAAGTACGCCCAATTCGCAGCATCTTTATATAATTTTTTATAATGCCACTCCTCGCAGTAACGATCCCAGTTGCCGACAAGCCCAATAAATGCCATAGCTATGCCAATAAGCCATAACGCGCACCAAAACTTTTTATGATTCAACATCGATCACGCTCTTCCTAATTTATAAAATTTCTAATTTAAAATTTTTATATTTTACCGCAAAATTTTAAATAAAATCTTTATGCTCTAATTTTTTTATCACAAACGGCCATCCTGCTACCGCAAAGAATACAGATATAAAGCCCGTATAAAACTTCCGCCATTGAGCATTAACTATAAATATCTTCATGATCTCGCTTTTATAAATCTTATTAATAAAATCAGTATCTATATCAAGATAATAGAAAATCACGCAGCCGAATATTAATAATACTAAGCCTTTTAAATTAAATCCTAACTTAAACAAAGACTCGAAGTTAATATATTTTCTCTCGACTATGCGACCAAGAGCCAGCCCGATTAAAGAACCGCCGCATAAAAATGCAGCTCTCATCATATCATCAGGCTTACGCATTCCCTCAATTAAAATTACCGGATAAGACTTTAATTTTACGTAAATTATGGCTATAACCGCGAGAGCTGCTGTTATTAACAAAAAATTATTTTCGAACTCAGGATATTTGTCTATAAATTTAAAAATTCTTGAGACAACATAAAGCACCGCCGCGCCCAGCGCAAAACCCGCCAGAACTTCCTGCGGCCCGTGCATCCCTAAATAATTACGGCTAAAGCCAGCTAAAATTATTAATAAAATCAAACTATAAGCTATTAAGCGCGATTTATTGCGAATTAATACTGCAAGGCCTCCAAAATTAGCCGCCGCTGTTAAACTATGGGCACTCGGCATCGAATAAGACATATCTAAACCTGCTGCTAGCGGCTTAAGCCTTGAATCAAACGCCCAAGGCCGAAGCGCACACGCAGTCATCTTTAATATTTGCCCTAACACCGCGCTTACATAATGCGAGAACATTAAATAAAGCCCGCCGCGCTTGCTGAAGCTCCAGTAAACTATAAACGGCAATAAATAAATCAAGCTGTCCATGAACCACGATATAAAATTCATCAAAGGCGTTAATAAATTATTGCTTGCCTCGCGAAAATTCTGAAGCATTAATAAATATTCAATATCCAACTTTAAATAAACTCCTTAAATCAAATTTAATTTTAATTTAAAAATAAAAAAAATTACAGCCAAGATTTTATTTATAATAAAATAAATTTGCTTGACTGTAAAATAAAAATAAAAATTAAATTAATTTAAAAAATTTTAAAATTTAAAAATTTTATTTTTTAGAAAGATGCATGTACTCGTAGAAAATAAAATACGGCTCGGACAACGCGACGCTTTCAGGCACGTCAATCTGTTCGGCGGCCGGCAAGTCTCTAAGCACCTGGAACCAGAACACCGCGTCAACTCTTCCGGAAGATAACGCAGAAGCTCTCGCGCCCGCTTCAACGTTCACAAGCTCGATATTAACTTTTAATCTCTTCGCGAGCTCTGCTAATATAGCTATATTAAATCCGTCAGGCGTTCCGTCGGCTGCTATATAATCAACAGGCGGCAAGGCTCCTGTAACTGCGACTTTAATAGTCTCCGCGCCTTCAAACTGCTCAAACTTAACAGCCCCGGGCTCATCGTCCCTGTGCTTGAATAATATATCAAAGACATATTTATCAACTATATCCGCAAGCGTCCCGTCGGACTCTATGCCTGCCAGCGCTTCATTAACTCTGTCGCGCAGCGCAGTATCTTTAAAGCCGATTGCTAAGCCTGAGCGAATAGGCCGCACGATGCAGGCCGTTCTGTATTTGCCCTCGTTATGCTGAAGAATATATCTCGCGATAACTCCGGGCAGCGCGATCTCGTCAACTTTATTTGAATCAAGCGCAAGCAATAAAGCATTTAACGAGTCATGAAAGCTGACTATAGTATTGTCGCCGTTGTGCATATGATTTGCGCTCCGCGAGAACGTGTCGAACTTGCCGGAAGTTATTCCCGCCGCCATAAACTTATTATAGCCGCTCTCCTCGATATTAAGCTTAGACAGCATTCCAAGCTTGATAATATTTACTGCCGTCGATGCCGCGCTTGCCGCCGCCGCAAATATTAAAACAAAAACTAAACTTAAAACAAATTTCTTACTACTCATTGCTAACACTTCCGTTTCTATTCTAAATTTTATTTATCTTTTAATTTAATATGCATGAACTTGTCCCAGCTGTAATACGGATCAGACAATATAACTCCGGCGGGAATATCGGGCTGATTTTCCGCGCCCTGATAGACTTTGAACCACAAGACAACGTCGGCGCGTTCTGATGCTAAAGCCGCAGCTCTCGCGTTCGCATCGATATTAACAAGCTCAAGATTAACTTTTAATCTCTTCGCGATCTCAGCAAGAATAGCCGTGTTAAATCCCGCCGGCACTCCGTCAGGCGCTATAAAATCGATCGGCGGCAGGTCTCCCGTTACTGCAACTTTTATAGTCTCAGCTCCGTCAAACTTTGCAAACTCAATCGGCCTTGTCATGATGAAGTCAGGACCGTTCAAATATTTTACTATTAATAATGCAAGCGTGTTATCCTCTTTCATGGCCTTTAACGCA
Organism: Synergistaceae bacterium; assembly: GCA_017447325.1. Taxonomy (GTDB): domain Bacteria; phylum Synergistota; class Synergistia; order Synergistales; family Aminobacteriaceae; genus JAFUXM01. The sequence goes on from JAFSNU010000295.1 coordinate 9,183, forward strand.
GCATTAACTTTATCGCGCAGTTCAGCTTTAGTATCTTTAAATCCTAACGCAAGCATGAGGGGATTTGACATTAAAGACATAGCCGCGATTTTGCAGTTGTCGTTCGCCGTCAAAATATATCTGCCGACAACTTCCGGAACGTCGATCTCGTCAACCTGGCCTTTGTTTAATCCAAGCTGAAGCGCGACTAAAGTATCGTAAAACACAAAATTCGCCGTCCTGCTGTTCTCGTCTTCCGTGAATACAGTCCAAAGTCCGGCCTTTAACGCCGCGTCCATATACGCGTTAAACTCTGCTTCAGTAATGTTAAGTTCAGTCAACAGTCCGACGTTCACCGTCTCGCTTGCCGCAAACGCAGAGCTTGCAAACACTAAAACTAAAATCAATACTAATAACTTTTTCATGATTAATATAATTAATATATCCTCCAGAAATTTTATTAAAAAATTATTTCTTTACGATATGCAAATAGTCGTTATAGTCAAAATAAGACTCAGATAACACAACTCCGCTGGGAATATCCGGCTGATTATCTATGCCTTTAAGCGACATGAACCAGAACACCGCGTCAACGCGTCCTGATGCTAAAGCCGCAGCTCTTGCGCCTGAATCTATGTCAACAAGCTCGATGTTAATCTTTGCTCTGCGCCCTATCTCAGCCAATACTGCCGTGTTAAATCCCGTCGGCGTTCCGTCAGATGCTATTAAGTCAATCGGCGGCAGGTCGCCCGTTATCGCGACTTTAATATTTTCTTTAACATTTTCATACTTATCAAATTTCACCGGCTCAGGGTCGGAAATTCCCGGGTTCAATATATATTTATTAATTAAAACCGCGAGCGTTCCGTCAGCCTTCATGCCCAATAGAATATCATTAATCTTATTTCTCAACGCCGGATCGTCGCTCGCTCTAAAGCCCATGGCCAAGCTTGTCGTCATAGTCTTTACAACGCACGAAACGTCATATCTGTTTTCGTTGACGTTCATGACATACTCGGCGATTGATTCAGGCATTCCAGCCTCGTCTATCTCGCCGGACTCAAGCGCAAGCTGCAAAGCTATTAACGAGTCATAAAATATGACAACAGTGTTGCCTCTATGGCCGCCGTGTGAATTTTTCGAGAAAATATTCATCGTGCCGGCCGTCACGTTCTCAGCCATGAACTTGTGAAAATCGCTCTGCGTCATGTTAAGCTTAGATAATAAACCAAGTTTAACAGGCTTCTCGCCCTCCGCCGAAAAGCTCAAGCCCGCAAAAGCAAGCACAAGCGCAAACACGCTCACGCATAATAACAACTTCTTAAAGCTAAACTTCATGCTAAAACCTCCTGATTTAAATTTAATTAAATTATTAAATTATTTCTTTACGATATGCAGCTGCTCGTTATAGTCGAAATACGGCTCAGACAAGACAACTCCGCTGGGAATATCCGGCTGATTGTCTATGCCCTTCATCGACATGAACCAGAACACCGCGTCAACGCGTCCTGAAGCTAAAGCCGCAGCTCTTGCGCCTGAATTAATATCAACAAGCTCGATATTAATCTTTGCTCTGCGCCCTATCTCAGCTAATACAGCCGTGTTAAATCCCGCAGGACTCCCGTCAGCTGCTATTAAGTCAATCGGCGGCAAATCTCCGGTTACTGCGACTTTAATATTATTTTTAACGTTTTCATACTTATCAAATTTCACCGGCTCAGGCTCTGAAATTCCAGGGTTTAATATATATTTATCAACTAATCCCTCGAGAGTTCCGTCGGCCTTCATGCCCAATAAAATATCATTAATCTTATTTCTCAACGCCGGATCGTCGCTCGCTCTAAAGCCCATGGCCAAACTTGTCGTCATAGTTTTTAAAATGTTCAAAATACTATATCTGTTTTCGTTAACGTTCATGACATACTCGGCTATTGGCTTAGGCATTCCCGCTGCGTCGATCTCGCCGGACTCAAGCGCAAGCTGCAAAGCTGTCAACGAGTCATAAAAAATAAAAACATAGTTGTCAATACTTAAGTTTTGTAAAGCTCTCTTGGAAATACTCGTTGCGCCGCGCATTGTGTTCTCAGCCGCGAACTTGTGAAAATCGCTCTGCGTCATGTTAAGCGTAGATAATAAACCAAGCTTTACAGACTTCGCGCCCTCATCCGCAAAGCTTAAACTTGCAGACGCAAGCACAAGCACCAACACGCTCAAGCATAATAACAACTTCTTAAAGCTAAACTTCATTATAAAATTTCCTGATTTAATTTAAATTAAATTAAAATTATTATAAATTATAATTTTTATTTATCTCTAAGCTTAATGTGAATAAATTTGTCAAATTCATAATAAGGCTCTGACAAAATAACGCCATCGGGCACATCAATTTTTTTATCTAAATATTTCACGTCAAAATACCAGAACACCGCGTTCACTCGTCTGGAAACAAGAGCCGCAGCCCTCGTGCCGGCGTTCACGTTCGCAAACGCGAGATTCATTTTTAATCTCCGGCCTATCTCCGCCATGACTGCCATGTTAAATCCCGCAGGACTCCCGCCCTCGTCAACAAAATCAACCGGCGGCATGTCGCCCGTTACGGCCACTATTAAAGTATTGGCCTTGTCAAATCTGTCAATCTTAACCGGCGTCGGCTCGTCAAGCCCGGGAGTTGCAAGATAAGTACTAACAATTTTTAAAAGCGTGCCGTCCTCTTTCATCGATATTAAAGCCTGATTAAATTTATCGCGCAGATCCGTGTCACGCTCGTTAAAGCCGCAGGCAAGCGACACAGGCCGAACTTTCTCAACGCTTCCAAACGCAAAAGCTTTATTAACATTAAGAATATACTCAGCCACCACGCTCGGCGCAATTATATCGTCAATGTCGCCGCGCTGCAAACCAAGCTCCATTTCGACAAGCGAATCATAAAATTTAAAGCTGCTCTCCTCGCTGCCGCGCTTTTCTCTAAGCAGCTGCCAGCCTACGTTCTTGCGCTCTTCGATAAGCATCTTGCCATACTCGTCTTCAGTTATATTAAGCTTAGTTAAAAAGCCCGTGCCGTGTGCATACGCCGCTTCTACGCTCAACAACAAAACTAAAATTAACAATAAAAATTTTTTCATAATTTTTAAATCAACACCCCGATCAAAAATTTTAATTTTTAATTTAAATTTTAATTAATAATTAATATATTATAAAAATTTTAATATATTAAAATTTAATATATTAAAATAGGAAGAACTTTAACGCATTTATTTAATTTAGCCGGCCCTAAATAACGCGAGTCGAATCCGCGCGGCGAATCGCTCATCAGCCAGACTTCATTGTCTTGTAATTTTATTTTATTGCTGTAGTCAGGGCTGCTCAAAATATTTCCCGCCCTGTCCTGCGACAATACTAAACTATTTAAAATTATTTTATTATTTATTTTTAACAAATTAAACTCGCCTAACTCTATTACATCCCCGGGCAAGCCTGCAACTCGCTTTAAATACGGCGCAGTCCGTCCAACTTCATTTGCTTTATAATAAGCTTCCGGCACCCAGTCATTATTATAAATAAAATCTTCAAAATTTATCTCGACTATATCGCCTATTTTTATATTTTTATTGCTTAATCTAAGCCATAAGCCCAAAGGCACAGAGCTTGAAATATTAAACGTAAATAATCCGGACAAAAGCAGGGCGGCAGTTAATGCACCCAGAGTCAGGATACACAACGCCGCCCTTCGCTCAAATTTTTTCATATCTTTAAATATTTAAATAAATTTTAAAAATTTAAAATTTTAAATTACCGGCCCTGCGCCTCGCTCCAAATTCGCGGGAAGACTATATCATGCTGAATAAACACAGTGAATCTATAGCCTGGCCTGACTGTCAAAGTAGGCTGCCGGTTCATATTTTTAGTAATAATCTGCGTTAAAGCTTGAGCTATTGCAGTAGTTGCGCGTTCAGATAAAATATCTCCGACGTTCTTACGGCTGCTATTATTATTATTCGAATTTCTATTATTCGAAGCAAGCTCGACGCCCGCGCCTAACAGTGAGACCATCAAAGCCGAAGTAATTAAGCTGCCCAAGTGTCTGTCAACACGAGCCTTAAATCCTGAATAGCCGCCTTGATCCGCGCCCTGCAAGTTGTCAAGCAGTAAGCTTGAGCCGTCCGGGAAAATTAATCTGTTCCAGATAACTAAAACTCTATTCTGCCCGTAGCTGATCTGATGATCATACGTGCCTATCAAGCGTGAGCCTCTGGGAATTAATAAATAATTTCCGGTCGACGTGTCCCATACGTTCTCGCTCACATGAGCAATTAAATTGCCCGGCATGTCCGAATTTATTCCGGAAATTAAAACGCACGGGAGCAAGCTTCCGGCCTTTAATTCATAAGCACTCACAGGAAAAACGCGCGTGTGCTGTGAATAAGCATTCGGCAAGGCCTGACGCAAAAACGCTTCTTTGCGCATCCAGCCGTTCGCATCTTGAGTACTCTCTGCGCCGTTACTATTATTGCCGCCCAAGCCGCCCAGACCGCCCATACTATTGGCCTGTTGCTGCTGCATTAAGCCGAGCGTGTCAACCGGCTGCAATCCCGATGGGCCGATCCCCGGCGCATTTACTGAAATTCCGTTCTGCTGATCTATGCCTACATTAATTCCGCTCTGTGCATTCACAGCATTATTATTAACGTTATTTAACGCGTTCTGCTCTTCACGCCTCGTAAAGCCGTCAATCGCAGTCGGCGAGGAAGCTGCCTGCATACGCTGTGTCTGTGCGTCACGCCTTCTGTCAGTCGTAAAATTTCTGTTTATTGCCGGTCTTCTAACCTGTGCCGGAGCTGGTATATACGCCGGAGCAACTTGCTGCGGCTGAGTAACAGGTTGCTGCTGCACTTGCTGAACTTGCGGCTGCTCTGGCTGATTTTGCTGCGCTTGCTGCAGCTGTCCGCCGGCATCCTCGGGCTCGGGCTCGGGCTGAGGCTCTTGCGGAGGCGGAGGCAATAAAACAGGCGACGCGCGAGAGGCCTTTATTATTTCGCTCGGAACATTGCTGCTTTGAATAGCGTCGTCAGAGTTAATTATCGCCGCCGCGACAAGCACAAATAAAGCTCCGGCCGCTCCGAATATAAACATAGCGACGCGTTTAGTAGTCGATTTGCCCGCCTTGCTTTTAACAGGCTCAAAACGATCTTTATTCTCAGGCATTATTAACTACCTGCCCTCCGGTTCTCTGAACGATAAAGGATTAGCAGAGCGGCGGCTCTCTCTTATATTAGTGTCGATTAATTTATCTTTGCGCACTAACACAACGCGTTTTCTGCCTATCTTTAAATATGCTTTGTCAAATAATCTGTCAACTATATAATAGCGGCCCTTAACTCTGAAATTCGTCATAGTCTCCCGCCTGTCTAACGAGATATAAAACGCCGGAGTCTCGCTGAACCTGAACGGCATTCTAAGATACGTCTTGTTGCCGTCGTCGAAGACAGCTTCAGGCGCCCAGTCAACTTTAGAATTATTTAAAATAGTATATTGCGTATATAAGCCGTTAAAATCAACGTCGCCCATCGTTTCCTGAAGCTCGTCCTCTAATTTTTTATCTTTTTTAGAGCTTGAGCTTGAGCCTGCATTGCCGTTCACGAATAAATACGAAAGATTATTGCTGTCGCCGTACGAGAACGCAACGCCTCTTAAATACTCGGCCTTGTCAGACGCTGTGAAATCTAAATTATACGTGCGTTTATTAGTATGCACTAATAAATTAGTAGATATTCCAGGCTGATTAGGCTTGACGACTATATGAGCTACAGCCAGGCCGTTCTTCATGGACTGAGACGGCGAGAACTGCCAGCGCACGGTGTCGCCCGCGTGAATGCCCATTATCTCCTCGCCGGGTTCTAAAGCAACGTCCGTCATTCTAAGCGGCCTGCAAGTTATCACCGGCACTACTTCTCCATACGGGTAAATCACATAGCCCTGCTCGCCTAAAAACGGGTTCGAAGCCTGTTTTGCCGCGTGATATTCTTTCTCCATTCCCATTACAAGCTTGTCATACTGGCGCAATTTAATTTCCATGTCAAGCTTTTCCCACTGCCTGATCTTCTCGCGCTCTTCTCGCGCCTCTTGATCTGCCTGATAACGCGCTTCAGCCTGTCTGATTTCTTCCAGATCATTTTGCTGCTGTATCTGCTGCTGCCGAATATAATAATTATTATTTATATTATCAACGCCGGCCTCGGACGGAAGTATAATCCGTCCAGTCTCGGGGTCGTAGCCTGTAGCAGCCGCAGCAAACGCCGCGACGCTCCAAGCCGTAATAAATAATAATAAAAATAAAGTTAAAGCCAAAAATTTTTTCATAATAAAAAATTTAACCCCCAAAATTTAAGAATTTAAGGCCGCAAGCCTCGCAGAGCTTAAAAAACTCGCAGAGCTTAAATTTAATCATCGTCTCTTACAACGTCCTGTGCCATGTTAAGCTCCGTAACGTATATTCCAAGCGGATTTACCAGCACTTCGGCCAGCTCGCGCACCGGCGATATTGCAATAGTTAAAATAGCGCGCCATTCAGTAACGCCGCGTATCTCGCCGTTTCTTAAACGAGTTTCAGTCCACAAGACCTGCCATGACCTGCCGATATCTCCGATCGGCAAAACGGACGTGACTTGAACCTGCGTCGTGACGCCTTCCCTAACTTCAAACGGATTATTTTCCCTGTAATAATGCGAGACCACGCTTTGAGCCGACGAGTCGTTTGCGATATACGCGTAAACTTCATTGACCAAAGCTCTCTGCGCGTAAGTATCGACTAAGCGCGTTTTAAAATTGCTGATAAAACGCCCTAACGCCGCGATTATAACTCTATTATCAGTCGCAGAGCCCTGCTCAGCTGACTTCACCGCCACAGAGTAGCCCTGCTTATCAACCTGCACAACGTACGGCACAACTTTATTCTGGCTCGACATCCAAATCATCATCGCTCCGAACGCAAGGCTCAGCGCTAATAATAAAAACGAGATCTGACGCCAGCGGGCAGCTTCGTTCACAGCCGCGCCGTATCTGTCGCCGTACTCAGCCCTTGCTGACAAATACGGGTTCTCCATGCTTTTATTCTCAGCTTCGCTCGCCTTTTTCCTGCCAAACATCTTTATCGCCTCCTCTCAGTAAAATCTTAATTATTATTATTTTTATCTAAATTCTGAACTATATAATTCGCGTTATTTATATTTAAATTTTGCGAACTCGAATTCGCAGCTCTATTATAAATATTATTATTATTTAAATTATTATTTAAAACTTGCTGCGACGCAATATAATTCGCGTTATTTAAATTTAAATTTTGCTGCCATGAACTTTGAGCGTCGCCTCGCCTCGAGCTGTTAAAATTATAAATATTATTTCCTCCGGACTCGTCCATGCGTTCACGATTAACATACGCGTTGTCAGGCTGAATATAATTTGTCATTGCTTCAGCATTAGCCGCATTCTTAACTATTTTAGCTCCGCCCTGAGCTGCTAAAGGCCTATAACCTGCGCCGCTTATCATTCCCTCTTCGTTGCGCAAATACTCTCTGTCAACTGCAAGCAATGAGCCGGACTCCGTGCTTAGTCCGCCGGTAATTTCAGGCCGGCCGCTCGCCTCGTTATATCTCCCGCTCCATGCGCCTCTAATCGAATCAAGCAAATGACTTAACGGATTATCATAATTATTGCGCCGAATTTCAACCGGCACGTTAGACCCGCTTATGTTTGCATACATGACTTGATTAGTCGGCAAGCCTAAAGTCATCGAGGCTTTATTAACAATCGCCTGAGCCTCTTTAGGCGCGTAATATACAGCAAGCAATATGCAGATCACGCCGCCCAAAATCTGACCGGAAGACGTGATAAGCGCTCCCATGTCAGCGGCCTTGCTGAAGCTCTCTTCCCAGTCGATTATAGTGCTGCTCGCGAAATTATAAATTATCATGACCATTAATAATTTTATTCCGACAGAAATTGCATATTTTATATAGCTTAATGCAATATCCCGCGTGTAAATAAATCCCGCGAAGCCTAATAAAATAACTCCGCCGCAGATAACTAAATGCATTTCGATTAAAGCCAACGCAAAAAGTCCGGCGATTAAAGCTGACGCGACTAAAATTATTAATCCTAAAAATATAACGCCCGTGAAATTTCCCCAGCCGGCGTTCCAGCTCTGCTCGATTATATTTCCGTAAATTCTTATTCCGGCGGACATAATATTATCAGGCGTTAAAGCATCAACGCCCTTGACTTTAGAGCCGATAGCTATAAACGAGTTTATTATAGTTTGCGGAACATCGTTATTTATTATCCAAATAAAAATGCCGCAGTATAATATAAAACGCGCCAGTAAAGAAAATACCGTGCCTAAATTGCTCTCGCCGTTAAATAACATTCGTATTAAGCCGTAAGCAAAAGA
>JAFSNU010000296.1 GCA_017447325.1 Synergistaceae bacterium
ATCGTGTGAAGTATCTAATTTATTTAAATATAGACTATTAGTCTCGCTGTCTCGCTGTCTCGCTGTCTCGCTGTCTCGCTGTCTCGCTGTCTCGCTGTCTCGCTGTCTCGCTGTCTCGCTGTCTCGCTGTCTCGCTGTCTCGATTATGGCATCCTGATTCATGTTTGTCAACTCCTGATTTTTACGTAATTTTATTTAATTTAATTGCCGCAATCTTAAAATTTAATTTTTAAATTTAATTTAAAAGACTGCGGCGCAATTTTATTTAATTTTAAATTTTATTATTAATTAATAATCCCGTCTCGATCTGCTTCTGCCTCTATCATAACCGAAGTCTCTATCGCGTGAGCTAAAACTTGAGCTTGAGCCGCGCATTCTGTCGCGCTCAACTGCGCCGCCGAAACGGCTGCCGAGAGTTCCCATTCTGCCGCGGTCATCTCTTTCGTCCCTGTAGCCTCTGTCTCTCTCACGATCGCCGTAGCCCGAGGCCGAAGCTATGTCGCTGATTAAATGCTCACGCTCGCGTTCCTCAGGCAGCGCACGCTCAAGTCCCGCCGCTCTGATTTTTTCCTCGTTGACTAACAAACGTCTTCTCGTTAAATTAACGCGGCCCTGATCGTCAATCTCTTTCACCATTACAATAACTCTGTCGCCTGGTTTAAACACGTCTTCAACTCTCGGCACTTTATACGTGCTGATCTCGCTGACGTGTAATAATCCCTCTTTGCCCGGCAGACACTCAACAAACGCTCCGAAAGCCATTAAGCGCGTCACAGTTCCCCAGTAAATCTCTCCGGCCTCTAACTCTTTAGTCAACGCTAAAACAAAATCATGCGCCTCGTCAACCTGAGCCTGCGTTGCTCCGGCAATAGACACCTGGCCTGAATCTTCAACGTTCATCTTTACGCCCGTGCGCTGCGTGATGCTGCGAATAACTTTTCCGCCGGGTCCGATTACATCTCTAATCTTTTCAGGATCGATAAAGAAACTTAAAATCCTCGGCGCGTTCGGCGAGAGTTCCTCCGGCTGAGGCACAGCAGCGTCCATCATGTCCAAAATTTCCATTCTGGCCTTGCGAGCCTGCATTAACGCCTGCTCTAAAATTTCGCGCGTGATGCCGCCGGCTTTATTATCCATCTGTAAAGCCGTTACGCCGTGACGAGTTCCCGCGACTTTAAAGTCCATGTCGCCGTAATGATCTTCAAGCCCCTGAATGTCCGTCAAAATTTTAATTTTATTATCTTCTTTGATTAAGCCCATAGCGATTCCCGCAACGTGTGAGCGCAAAGGCACGCCCGCGTTCATCATCGACAAGCTGCCGCCGCAGATGCTCGCCTGTGAGCTTGAGCCGTTCGATTCTAAAATATCTGAGACAACTCTGATTACATACGGGAAATCAGCTTCAGACGGTATGACAGGGACTAACGCTCTTTCAGCAAGCGCGCCGTGTCCGATCTCGCGTCTACCCGGGCCGCGCATAGGCCGGACTTCTCCGACTGAGTACGGCGGGAAATTATAATGCAAAATAAATCTCTTGGCCGGCTCGTCAAGTTTAATTCCGTCCAAAATCTGGTCATC
>JAFSNU010000297.1 GCA_017447325.1 Synergistaceae bacterium
AAGCCCATCGTCTGCGGGCTTATCGCTTTTAATAAGGCGTTCTCCTCCGTGTCCGGCTCTTCCTCTTCCTCTGCTTCCGGCTCTGGCTCAGGCGATTTATTAACTTGCTCGCTCGCTGTATTTATATTTTTATCTTCAGCTTCAGCTTCATTTTCATGATTAATAATATTTTCTTCCGGCTCTGCGTCTTCTTCATCTTCTAAATTTAAATTTAATTTAAAATCTTGCCCAGCATTAGCTCCGGCTTCAGGCTTGTCCTCTATAAACTCAACGGCTCTGTCATCCTCGTCAAATTCTTCATAATCTTCAACTTCTTCATCATTATTTTCATCTTCCGGCTCTTCAAGTTCAATATCATTATCTTCATATTCTATTAATAATTCTTCGCTATTATTATTTTCCGCGCTCTCGTTCTCATTCTTAATTTTATTTTTATTTTTATTTTCATTCTCAATGCACAAGTAGCCCATAAAACGATCCTGCCACTCGCACGGCAGTATCTGCGCTCCGCTTAATCTCTCTATCTTCTCTAAATCTTCAGGATTATTTAAATCTATATTTTCTAAATCCAAATTTAATTTTAAATCCTCTAAATCCTTCGCGTTCTCGAGCCGCCGCCATTTATGCCCGCCGGTCTCGAGCAGATTAATCCATAATCTTCCAAGCCCGGCCCACCATGAAATATCCTGCGCTTCAACTAAGTCGCCGGTGCAGTCCTCGAGCGTGAAAATTCCCGCCGCAAGCCGCCTGAACGACAAAAAATAAGGCTTGTCCTTGCCCTCAAGCTCAACTATAAACTCGTCCTTCTCGGGCAAGGCCGCCGCGTTTAATCTCTCCAACTCAGAGCCAAACTCGCTTAACGCCGCCGGATTTAATTTAACTTTATCGCGCGTGCATTTGGCAAACGGGATCGGCGCAGTCCACCAGACGGGATACTCAGTCTGATTCGGATTAAACGCTCCCGCAAGCGTACCGATGCTCACGCCCCGCTTCTCAATTATTAAAGCCTGAATATTTTCAGGGCTTGCAAACTCTTCAAGCCTTATCGCATGTATCACGTCAGCACGCTCAAGCTCCGGCAAATCTTTAAGCAACAAATCGACTTGGCCGCGCTCGATTAAAAACACAAGCTGATCTTTCGAGAATATTAACGGCTCAGAATTTTTGTCGCCTAAATATACGCCGTAATCCAAAACCAAGCTGTACATCGCCCGCAAAAAATCTAATAAAGGCGAGCTGCGCGACAACGAAAATAATATCCGCTCGTTCTTTAAATTATCTAAATTCTCTATCTCTAAATTTTCGAACGCCATTTTAATTTTTTAATCTTCTATAATCGCTTTCACAAAGGCTCTAATATCAAAATTGCTCAAATCATTTTCGCCCTCGCCGAGGCCTATATATCTAACCGGCACTTTCAATTTCTTAGCTATGCTTAAAATTACTCCGCCCTTCGCACTGTTATCATATTTAGTCAAAATTATAGAATTTATAGGCACGGCCTCGTTAAACGTCAACGCCTGCGCCACAGAATTTTGTCCGCTCACAGCGTCAAGCACTAATACACTATGCACTCTCTCAGCTCCGGCCTCGCGAACTAAAACTCTATAGACTTTCTTTAACTCTTCCATTAAATTATGCTTGTCATGCAGTCTTCCCGCCGTGTCAACGATTAAAACATCAGCATTAGAATTATTAGCCGCACGCCACGCGTCAAACGCAACCGACGCCGCGTCGCTTCCCTGCTCCTGCGCTATTACTCTAACGCCCGTGCGCTCGCCCCAGATTTTTATCTGCTCCACTGCCGCTGCTCTAAAAGTGTCGCCCGCCGCTAATATTACATTCTTGCCAGCATTTTTATACTGCCATGCAAGCTTGCCCGCGCTTGTAGTCTTGCCGCTGCCGTTCACGCCGATCATTAATAAAACATACGGCTTATTATTAATATCAAACTCCTCGCCCATGCCAGGCACGGCCTCTAACTCCGCGCTTAATTTATCTACAAAAATTTCCCGCAGCTTCTCAGTATCTATATCTTTAATTTTTTTAGACTCAGCTCTCAAATAATCTATAATCTCTTCACTATAATCAACGCCGACGTCGCCTAAAATTAATTTTTCCTCAAGCTCAGTCCAAAAACTTTCGTCAATTTTATTTTTGCCGGCAAATAATTTAGAAATTCCCCATTTCTCTTTTATATTATTCAAGCCGTCTTTTATACTCTTTAAACTAAAATTAAAAAACGCCATGACTTATTTATTCCCCTTTCCTGCGAGGCTTGCCCTTGCCCTTATTTTTCTTAAATTTAAATTTATTATGCTTCACGCCGTCGCCCGCGTCTTTTACATCTTTCTTCGACTTATTAAATTTATTAAATTTTTTATTTTTATTATTAATATTAATCTCTCCAACTTCATAATCATCGTCATCAAGATTAATATTATTTCTCGAGCTTTTATTAAGCCCGCGATTTTTTCTCCGCTCAGGCTTGGCCTCAGGCTTATTAATTTTCTTCGCGCTCTCGTCCTCGCCCCACTCCTCGCCGCTCGCTATCACAGCATTAAAATTTTCAAACTCGCTAATCGCAATTTCGACTAATCTTCCCGACGGAAATCTAACGTTCACGCTCTCCGCGCCTAAATTAATGCTCTCAACTATATAAAACTCTTCAGCATTTAACGCATTAATTTTAGTTCCGGGCGGCGGCAGCCTATCCCATAACGCTTCATAATTCGGCTGCTCATACGCAAGACAGCACATTAAACGCCCGCATATGCCGGATATTTTAGTCGGGTTTAACGCCATCTTCTGCTCTTTCACCATCTTCATGCCAATCGGCGTAAAGTGATTAAGCCAGTAGCTGCAGCAGCAAGGCCGCCCGCACGACGCAATTCCATGCACCGCCCGAGCCTCGTTTCTAACTCCGATCTGCCGCATCTCAATTCTCGTCTTAAAGTCCCGCGCTAAATCTCTCACATAAGCTCTAAAGTCAACGCGCTGCTCAGACGTGAAATAAAAAAATAATTTTTTCTTATCTAAAACATATTCAACATCAACAAGCTTCATTAATAAATTATGCTCAGTCAAAATCTCGCGGGCTCTGACTAAAACTTTAAATTCATCTTGCCTGCAAATATAATTCGCCTCGATATCTTTAGGCTCAGCAAATCTTACAAACTCGACGCTCTGCAGCATCGGCTCAGGGCCTTTCAGCTGCTCCGCATTATCTTCCAAGCAAAAAGTTTTATAACGCTCCTGCTGCTCTTCGCCAAGCCTGCCGCAAATTAATCCAAGCTCCTGGCCGCGCATCGTATTTAACAGCGCATATTTATTATTTATATTTAAATTCTCTTCATCATCTTCAATTTCAACAAGACCTAAATATCTAAGCTTGCTGAATATCGTCAAATAGACGCTCAAAAGGCATGTCCTCCTTAATTGCCAAAATAACTAAATCACACAATAAAGCTCCCGAAAGTCTCCGCTGCGAAGCTATTAATCTTAAACGCTCAAGCCTCGCCGCGCCTCTCACATCTCCGGCCTCGAGCTTCGCCTCCGCAAGACCGCTCAAAACTTCCGACGCTTTCAAATAATCAAGATTTCTAAATTTAACTACAAAGTCAAGCCAGTCAAAATCTTTTATATTATAAACATTTTTTAAATTATTTTTTAAATT
>JAFSNU010000298.1 GCA_017447325.1 Synergistaceae bacterium
CAGGCTTAATCTCGGCTCTTGCAAGCACGTCATTAAATAACTCTTCTTTGACGTCAAAGTTAGACAAGCCTATCGCTCTGACCTTGCCGCTCTTTACTGCATCCTCAAGTCCGCGCCACCCTGCCATGTAATCCCCGACGGCCTGATGAAGATACAGCAGGTCTATATAATTCGTACCCAAACGCTCAAGCATTTTATTAATAGACTCTTTAACGTTGCCGGAATTATAATCAGTCGGCCATAATTTGCTCGTGATCCAGATATCGCTGCGCGGAATACCCGACTCTTTAATGGCTGCGCCGACGCCTCTTTCATTCTGATAGGCGTGTGCTGTGTCTATGTGCCTGTAGCCTGCTCTTAAAGCAGCAAGCACAGCATCATGCGCCTGCTTAGTGTCAGACCTGAACGTCCCAAGACCGAACTGCGGCATCTCGATATTATTATTTAATTTAATTTTAGCCTGATTAGCCGGCTGATCTATAATCTCAAGCATTCTCAGCCACGCTAAAAATTCCGCAGGCCATAGATAATTAGTATAAGGCTCATGCCCCATCCCGAAATTATGTCCGCCCTTGCCGTACAAATGCAGCTCGGCTATACCGCGCTTCTGCCACGCTTGAATAACTTCAAAGCCGCTCTGACCTGACAGCTCATCGTCCGACGACATGGCCGCAAACATAGGCGGAAGTTTATCAGGCATTTCACGCATAACTAACTGACCGTAGATCGAGGCGATAAAGTCAGCTTTGCATTCAGGCTCGGCGCACTCGGCGTTATAGACAGCCATCAAAGCTCCTGCTGAAAATCCGACTATCCCGATTTTATCCGGCTTAATATTAAACTCTTTCGCACGCGCTCTCACTAACTTAACAGCAGCGTTAATATCTTCATATGCGTAATCAGGTGTCGCTGGGGCGTAATTTCCGCTCAGACCTCCAGCCCTGTAGCCCGCCATCTTCTCGGCGACGTAAGCCTGATAGTCCGCTTCGTCACGGGGCGTTATCTCAACGCGGTACTTTAATATAAAAGTCGCGAAGCCCTGAGATTTGAACCATTCGGCTGCCTCGTAGCCGCCGCTGCCGAACGTATGATGCAGAAACGCACCGCCCGGAGCGATAATTATCGCTGCTCCGTTGGAATTTTTTGCGTCAGGCAGATACGGGATTAACGCCGGGACTTTCACGTTGCGCACGAACTGGCCGCGTCCCTCTATCTCGTACCACTGTTCAAAATCTACATCAGATTTATTCGGCTCGCCGTAAAGATAAATCTGATTTTCAAATTTCGGCGCGTCGATATATTTCACGTTTTGAGCGGCAAACGCCGGTACAGCCGCAAGTACTATTAATACAAAAATTATTAATCTCATTACTTGTCAAGCCCCTTCTCATTAAGCCATTTAGATAATAAGTCCGCTATCTCAAGATTATTTAAATCAGAGAACATGAAATGCGTGTTGCCTTTGATGCCCAGTTCCGGTAGATGTACGACAGTGCAGTCGCCGCCGTATTTATTGACAAGCTCAGCGAACTTTCTGCCCATAGCTATCTCAGCTCGCCACTGATCTGCGCCGTAATTGTCAGTCGGCTCTGTCGCAATGTGATCGCCGTAATAAATTATAATCGGGAATTTCGTAAATTTCTTGAACTCGTCTAAAAATACCGCAGTACCCTCGATTAACCCGAATGAAGTGTTTATAGCCTCCGGCACTTCGCCCTCCGGAAAGAGCCTCGGACTTCCGCCCGGTTCATAGGCAACTATTGCTTTAATATTGTTAGTTTTTAATGCAGTCAGCCAGCCGCAGCCTCCGCCCTGCGAATGCGTAATTAAAACTGCCGGGCCGGTCTTATTTAATAACGCCGCCATCGCGTCAGCGACTAAATTAAAATCAAGCGGCGCAGTGTTAGGCGTGCCCTGACGCATAAACTGGTTTAAACTCTCAGCATCTCTCGGGAACTGCGTATCAGCATAAAAATCCGGCCAGCGTCCAAGCCTGAATAGTGTGAACATAGTTCGGTCATAAAACGGCGGTGTTAATGCTCCGTCGCTTGATACAGTTGCAAAGCCTGCCTCGCCGCGCCTTGGCTGGTCGACGAGATAGACGGCAAAGCCGCGCCGTAAGAAAATATTCTGAAAGCCGTCGCGTCCGTCGGGCGTCGTCTCCCACGTCTTTTTAGACTGCCCGCCGCCGTGAAGGAACACCATCGGGAGCTTTTTAGCGTTCACAGGCACTTGATAGAACACATAGGCATGATCCCCGTAAGCAGTCTGGCCTGACTGACTGAGCCAGTCATTGGCGATAAACTCTCCGTCATTCTTAACAGTGCTGCCGCCGATCATGAAACTTCCCTGAGTTTCAAGCGTTATTGGCTCAGAGTATGCTGAACGTGCGAACGCGAGACACGAAATTAAAATTATACTTCTAAATAACTTTCCTGACATTCTATCACCCTATTATAAATTTATAAATTTAAAATATGCGCTGCAAGTCCGACAGTTTTGCCTCACAGCGCAAACTATAAAATTTAAATTTAAAACGCGTGCTGTTTAGTGTGAGCAGTATAAGGCGCTTCGAGAGCCGCGATCTCTTCAGCGCTTAACTTAATATCAACTGCTGACGCTGCCTCTTCGACATGTTTGACACTCGTAGTGCCGACTACCGGCGAGCAGATAAACGGCTTGCTCAACATCCACGCGAGAGCCTCTTGAGCCATTGAACGCCCGTTCGCTTTTGCGATATTTTCAAGATTGTCAACAACTGCTTTGTCTTGTTCAGCCGTCTTCTCCGTCCAGACTGCCGGCGAAACTGCGTCGATCTTAGTGCGTGCCGTCTGAGTTCCCCACGGGTGAGTACAGCGTCCGCCTGCCAACGGGCTCCACGGATTGACGCCGACCTTGCGGTCTAAACACAGCGGCATCATCTCGTGTTCTTCTTCGCGATAAATTAAATTATACTGGTTCTGCATTGTGATAAATTTAGTCCAGCCGTGACGCTCAGCGATATTCTGCAATCTCTCGAACTGCCACGCGTCCATCGTGCATGCGCCGATATAACGAGCCTTGCCGCTCTTCACGACATCATGCAGAGCTTCCATGATCTCCTCCATGGGCGTGAACGGGTCAAGCCTGTGAATTTGATACAAATCAACGTAGTCAAGGCCAAGCCGCTTAAGGCTGTGATCTATTTCAGTCATGATATTCTTGCGCGACGAGCCGCCGCCGTTCGGTCTGCCCGCTCTCATCTCAAAATTAACTTTCGTAGCAACGACTATTTCATCACGATTTAAATTAAATTCTCTAATAAGCTTGCCCGTGATCTCCTCGCTGCTGCCAAGCTGATAGACGTTCGCCGTGTCAAAAAAGTTAATGCCGAGTTCTATTGCCTTTTTAAATAACGGCTTCGCGTCCTCGAACTCCATCGCCCACGGGAACACGCCGTTCTCTGAGCCGGGCTTGCCGAAACTCATCATGCCGAGACATATTCTCGAAACATCTACACCTGAATTGCCAAGCTTTACGTACTTCATAAAAATCTCTCCTTCTGAATTTTAATTAATTTAAAGTTTATTATTAAGCGATATAATAATCAAATAGAAAAATCAAATAAATAATTAAAAATTTTTATTAAAGGTGAGAGTATGAACACGAAACAAATTGACTGTGTCCTCGAGATAGCGCAGACAAAGAACTTCAACAGAGCGGCAGAAAATTTATTTATTTCCCAGCCTGCGCTGACCTATCAGATAAAGCTTGTCGAAGAAGAGATCGGATTTAAATTATTCGATCGGTCATCGCGAGGCGCAGTCCTCACACCTGCCGGAGAACAATTCTGCACGACGCTCCGCAATATTCGCGGCGAACTTAAACGCGCCATAGAGCAAGGACAGAACTTCAGCTCACGTTACCACACAAATATATCTATAGGCTTGCCCATGCGCTCGGCAATTTATTTTTTGCCTGACGCAATCGAAATTTTTGAACGTGAGAATAAAGGCGTGTTGATAACGCCGCATTATCTGCAGCTATATAATGCGTCTTCATTCTTAAAGGGCGAAGAAGATATTTTATTTGCCCGCTTAAACGACGTTAAATATATTCCGGATATAAAAATTTATAGCCTCTTTGAGAGCAAGATATATTTAATAACTGAAAGAGATGACGAGCTTGCGCGTAAAGAAATTATAAAGCTTGAAGATTTAAATGGCCGCGTGCTTATGGTTGGAGGAGGATCGCCTCCAGAACTAAAAATTGTTCAGCAGCGAATTATCGAGGCTATTAACATTCAGCACTTCAACAGCAATGATCGCGAGACGACTTTGACAAATATAAAAGCTCATAAAGGCGTCTGCCTTGCGCCTGGCTTTTTAAATGATCATAATAATGAGTTCGCATGGACGCGTTTTGACTGTCCCGAGACAGTCGCATGTGTGCTATGCACTCATTCAAACGATCAAAGAGATGCAGTGTTGAATTTCGTGAAGCTCCTGCAAGATATTTATAAGCAGCATTCTGATTTTAAAATATAATCTCACACAATCACACTCTCACTTACTCACTTCCGCGTCTGTAGTATAATATTAAAAAAGCTAAAAGAAAGGCAGTATTATGAATTTAAATACAGA
>JAFSNU010000032.1 GCA_017447325.1 Synergistaceae bacterium
CGTGCGCTCAGTCACGCTTATTGCATATCTGGCGTCAAGCAAATTAAACGTGTGCGAACACTTTAACACATAATCATACGCCGGCAGCACAAAGCCCTTGTCCAAAACCCGTCCGGCCTCGGCCTCGTACATGTTAAATAATTTAAACAGCATGTCAGTATCAGCCGCTTCAAAATTATAATGCGAGTGCTCAATCTCGCCCTGTAAATGCACGTCGCCGTAGCTCACATTGCCCGCCCAGTTCAAGTCATAAACGTTATTGACTTTCTGAACATACATAGCGATACGCTCAAGGCCGTAAGTAATCTCAGCCGGAACGCTCTCCATGTCAACGCCGCCTAATTGCTGGAAGTAAGTGAACTGCGTTATCTCCATTCCGTCAAGCCAGACTTCCCAGCCCAAGCCCCAAGCTCCGGTCGACGGGTTCTCCCAGTCGTCCTCGACAAATCTAATATCATGCTCGCTCGCGTCAATGCCCAGGCTCAACAGGCTTTCAATATATAAATCCTGAATATTAACCGGCGCAGGCTTTATAATAACCTGATACTGATAATAATGCTGAAGCCTGTTAGGATTTTTGCCGTAACGTCCGTCAGACGGTCTGCGTGACGGCTCAACATACGCAACGCGCCACGGCTCAGGCCCTAAAACTCGTAAAGCAGTCGCCGGGTTCATCGTCCCCGCTCCGACTTCAATATCATACGGCTGCTGAATTACACAGCCCTGCTGCGCCCAGAATTTCTGCAAGCGCATATATAACTCCTGAAAATTCAACTTATTAACCCTCCTAAAATTTATTTATTATTTAATTAAATCTTTCCGGAAAATAAGATTTCACTTCGTCCAAAAATTTATTCACGCGCTCCGGCGTGCTTATAAATTTTGGATCTGAAATATCAAGCTCGAGTATATTTTTAATATTAATTTCAGACTTTATAAAATCTAAAAACGGCATGTAAGCATCGTAAAGCAAACGCCAATAATTTTCGCCCGCGTCGATCTCGTCCTGCCGCCCGCGAGATTTAATCCGCCGCAAAATCTCGTCAATCGGACAGCGGGTTAAAATTAACAATCTCGGCTCTTTAATATATCTTAATAAAGAATCATAAAGCGTTAAATACGCCCCGAACTGGCTGTCACTAAAATATCCCTGCTTATAATACAAGCTCGCATATACTTTATCACCGAACACACTTCTATCTAAAATATAATTATCCTCTTCCGACGCGCATAAATATTGCGAAAATCTAGTTGCAAGAAAATTTAACTGCATAGGGAACGCCCATTTAAAATGCGTATTCGGCGCATGCGTTTCCTGCGTCTCGTGATGAAATTTGCTGAGTAAATCATAAGTATCTCTAAATTCCTCAGGCATTAACTTAAATCCTAATTTCTCAGCAAGCAAATTCGCAATCGTGCTTTTGCCGCTTGCAGTCATGCCCTCAACTATAATTTGAATCTGTCCCATGTATTTAAATCTCTCCTTAACTTTTCGCGTTTTCAGCGCATAAATTAGAACAACTCTTATAATTAAATCCCTTCTTAAATATTTTTAAATTTAATTTTGCTTAAAGCTAACGGCACAGGTCATGTCTCCGCCCTTGTGCTTCGCTAATATCATAGCGTCGTAAGCCGCCGCGATTAAAGCCGCGTGATCCTCTATTAATACTCCGTTATTATCACTCGCGCCTAACTCAGCAACGCCCGCGCTTAAAGTTATCGCCGCGTCCGTTCCCGAATCAAAATTCTTCGCCATGTTCCTTAACGCATCGGCAAGATAGCTCGCAGGCTCTCCGGCTTTCGGCGTCAAGACCATAAACTCGTCGCCGCCCCATCGCCCTATTGCGTCCTCGCGGGATAACACGCTCTTCAAGCTCAAGCTCAAAACTTTTAACAACCTGTCGGCTTCACTGTAACCCAAGCTCTCATTAACACGCCTGAAGCCGTCAACGTCAAATATAATTAAGCTCAAATTATTTTTATCGCGCAAAGCCTTTTCAACTTTCTGAATTACTAACCGCTCGATGCCCTGACGATTTAAAATTCCCGTCGTGCCGTCTGTAATAGTCACGCGCCTTAACTGCGCCTGAGTCCGCTTTAGGCTTGTTACGTCTATAAAATTTAATAAAATATTATTTTCGTCAAAAACTTTTGCGCTCACATTAAACCAAACAACATCGCCGTCTTTGGTTGATACGCGGCACTCAGCCTCGCCGCCGCGCGTGATTAAAATATCATTTACAAATTTATTATGAAAATTATTATTTATCGCATTATCAGCCGGAATTAAGTCCAATAAATTTTTGCCGGATAAATCTTCGTTATTAAATAAATTTAAAAATAAATCATTCGC
>JAFSNU010000299.1 GCA_017447325.1 Synergistaceae bacterium
AAATTCGCAGCCGCGCCTCCGGCCATTAACGCCAGCGCAAGATTTATTTTATAATCTTTAAATTTCAGCCTAACGCAGCATAAAATTATTATCAGCGACAAGCCGGACAGCACAAGCGCAGCATATTTAAAATTATTAAATATTCCAAACGAAATTCCGTAATTAAAACTTAAATTTAAATTTAAAATTTTAGCTAAATTTAAAGCTGCGAACTCGCAAAATGCAGCAATTATAATAATAAATATTTTAAGCATTCAGCTCCGCACGACGGCCTATATGATTTATCATGCTTGCTGTATATCCAGCACCGAAGCCGTTATCAATATTTACGACCGTCACTCCGCTTGCGCATGAATTAAGCATCGCTAACAAAGCAGCTATGCCGTTGAACGACGCTCCGTAGCCGATGCTTGTCGGCACTGCAATAACCGGACAGTCTGCAAGGCCGGCGATAACGCTCGCAAGTGCGCCCTCCATTCCAGCTACTGCGACTATAACGCCCGCACTCATAATATCGTCCATGTGCGCAAGCATTCTGTGCAACCCCGCGACGCCAACATCATAAAGCCTTTTAACTTTATTGCCGAACATCTCAGCCGTTATAGCTGCTTCTTCCGCAATGGGTATATCGCTCGTGCCGCCCGTCGCAATTACAATTTCGCCCGCTCCGTCCGGCTCAGGAAATCCGCCGGCGACCCCAACTCTTGCCTGCGCGTAATATTTATAATTTAATAAGCTTGATAAAACTTTTGCCTTTGCTTCATCAAGCCGTGTTATTAAAATATTTTGCTGATTATTAGCCTGCATTACTTTTGCTATTTCAGCGATCTGCTCAGGCGTTTTGCCCGCGCCGTAAATAACTTCTGGTGCTCCCTGCCGGACTTTTCTATGCAAGTCAACTTTTGCGAAACCTATATCTTCAAAGCCCTTTAAATTTTTAAACGGCAGCTCTTTCAATTCCAACATCGCGTCCTCAACGCTTAAATTGCCATTGCTCACTTGCTGCAAGACGCGCCTTAAATCCAAATTATTATTATTATTCATGCTTTATACTTTATAATCTATAAAAAATCCCCGCGCAAATTAACCCCGCGAGGATTTTAAATTTAAAAATTAAATTTTATTTAATTAATATTAAAGCTTAAATATTAAAGATTAAAGATAATGAACGTTGTCTCTGCTCAAGCTCTCGATCGCGTGGCCTTCTTTGCTCTCGTCTTTCACGCCGATTGCCATTACGCAAAGAACAGAGAGCGTTGACGGGATATTTAATAATTTTTTAACCTGACTGTCGGCCATTAACTGACCTGAACGCCTGTTCATAATTTGAATCCAGCAGCAGCCAAGCCCTAACGCCTCGACTTCTAACAAAATATGCGTTGCAGCTATCGCGGCGTCGACTGCCCATATGTCGCTCTTCTCAGGATTAGCGGCGACGACTATCGCGAGCGATGCTGTCTTTAACGCTTCAGTAGGCCCGTCCTTGCATGCGGCAAGTTTCTCGATCTTCACCTTGTCCTGCACGACGAAAAATTCGCACGGCTTCGCGTTCTTCCCTGACGGCGCAAGCAGCGCGGCGTCAACCAGCGATTTAATATTCTCCTCGCTGACCCTCTCGTTCTTAAACTTCCTGATGCTTCTGCGGCGGCTCATTGCTTCAAGCATAACCCAATTCCTCCCTTAAAATTTTTAAATCAAAAATTTTATAAAATAAATATATCACAAAAATTTTAAATATTTTAAATGCTATAATAAATTAAAATTAAATTTTATAAACGCGAAAGTGAGTGATTTTTAATGATTAATCTGAACAGCTACAGCAACCTCGGCGAGAGCGGCATGTCTTTAATGCGCAAGTCGATGGACACGGCCAACGCGGCGGCGGCGAAAGTTGCGGACGGTGATATCGACGTCTTAGACATCGCGCAGACGTCGATGGACATGAGCAAGGCGAAAGTCCAAATGGCAATGGGTGCGTTCTTAGTCAAAACTCAAGACGAGCTCACTAACACAGCCCTTGAAATTTTAATGCCTCGCGACAACAGCCATAAAGCCTTTGGTCTTGGCACTAAACACGACAGATATTATTAAAAATTATTTAAAATTTAGAGCCGCGTCTTGATTAAAGGGCGCGGTTATTTTTTAATTGCGCAGGAGATTTAAAACTTGAGCAAAGATAAATTAAATAAATTAATTGTTGAAGATCTTGATAATTTAAGTTATGAAGAACTCGAGCAGTATTATAAAGAGCTTTAGAAAACTTTGCCTTACGATCAGCGCATCGACAACGTTGATATTTCAAACGATTTTATGTTCTGTCACGTCATGCAGGACAAAGAAATATTTGCCGAAGTGCTGCACAGAATTTTGCCGGAGCTTGATATAGGCCGCGTTGAATTTTGCGAGTATCAAAAGACTCTGAGCGAGTATATCGACATGCAAGGCGTGCGCTTCGACGTTTACGCTAAAACAAAATCAGACGGCGAGATTAAAGTCTTTGACGTTGAGATGCAGAAAGTAAACAAAGACAGCCTGGCCAAGCGTGCGAGATATTATCACGCGCTTATGACGTCGAACATTATGAACCGTGCTGAGATTAAAAATTATAAAGATTTGCCGGATGAGTTTGTGATTTTTATTTGCAAATTTGATTTATTCGGACAAGGCAGATCTATTTACGAGTTTGAAAATTTATGCCGCCAAGACACGAATTTAAGCCTCGGCGACGGCACGCGAACGATATTTGTAAACGCAGACAGCTCTGATGAAAATATAAGCCCTGAGCTTAAAAATTTTTTAAATTTTATAATGGGCGGGACGTCGAGCGATCCGTTTATAAAGAAGCTTGAAAAGATAGTATATATTGCTAAACAAAGACCGGAATGGAGGATTAATTATATGAAAATGTTAATGCGGGATAGCTTAAAGTTAGAAGAAGGTATTGCGATAGGCGAGCGTCGGGGCGAGCGTCGGGGCATTATCAAGGGTACGCGCCTTGGCGAACGCAAGGCAAATTTTGCTACAGCTAAAAAAATGCTCAGCGCGGGGATTAAAATTTCTGAAATTATGAAGTTCACCGATCTCTCGCTCGAGGACTTAAATTCCCTTCAGCAGGCGTAGCATGATATGAAAATGTTAATGCGGGATAGCTTAAAGTTAGAAGAAGGTATTGCGATAGGCGAGCGTCGGGGCATTATCAAGGGTACGCGCCTTGGCGAACGCAAGGAAAAATTTTCTACAGCCCAACGGCTCATCTCGATGGGACTGTCTCTCGCTGACATTTGCAAAGCAACCCAGCTTTCGCTCGAGGACTTGCAAAATTTATAAATTTATAAATAATTGAATATTAATTTAATAAATTAATTGAAGGAGAATAATTTTAAATATGCTGAAAGTCCTGCACTTAATTCCGGGGCTCGCCATGGGCGGCGCTGAAACTTTGGTCAAAGACTACGCGTTATTGATAGATAAAACTAAATTCGAGATAAATATTATTTGCTTGTTCAGACAGGATACGCCCTACGAAAAAATTTTGGCGGACGCAGGAATTAACGTAATTTATTTGTCGGACTATATAGCTTTAAGCAAGAAAAATAATTTCGCGGCAAAGGCTTTAAGCAAAGTCATGCAGTATTCTGCAGTTAGAAAATTTATAAAGGCCATTAAGCCGGATGTCATACACACGCATTTACGCGTTAATACTTATATAAAATTCGCAGCGCCAAATAAAAACACGCGCGTCTTTCACATGATACACAGCGAGCCTAGCAATTCTTTGGATAATAGCTTTATGGGCAAATTAGAATTTAACGCGTTAAAATTTTTAATTAAAAATTTTAATTTAAGATTTATCACTCTTCACGAGAGAATGCAGCGCGAGATAAATAATTTGTTTAATGTTAATGATACTTTGATTTTAAATAACGGCATCGACTTTGCAAGATTTGATAATGCAAAAGATAAAGCTTTAATGCGCCGCGAGTTAAATATCCAGGATGATGCGTTTGTGATCGGACATGTCGGACGATTTAACGCCGCGAAAAATCATGATTTATTAGTCAAAATTTTCAAAGAGATATGCAGGCTTAACGCGAAAGCATTTTTATTAATGGTCGGCGACGGCGAGCTGCGGGAATTTGTCGAGCATGATTTAAAAGATTATCAAGAAAAATATTTAATTTTGTCGAACAGAACGGACGTGCCGGATATTTTAAGCGCGATGGACGTTTTTGTTTTCCCGTCGCTTTACGAGGGCCTTGGCATAGCTTTAGTCGAGGCGCAGAAAATGATGCTGCCCTGCATTATCTCAAATACAATTCCGATTGCCGCGCAAATTTCAAATTTATGCTGCGTTCAAGACCTTAATAATCCGCCGTTAGACTGGGCGAACGCCTGCATTAATTTCAAGCCTGATAAAATAAGCTTGTGACATGAGAAATATAGTTAAAAGGCTTGAATTAATTTACGAGAATAAAATTTAATTTTTAAATTCTTTGTGCAGCAGGCTCGGCTGAATGCCGGTATTATTTTGATACTTGCCTTTGTGATCGTATAAATCATAATCGCCATGAATCGTGTGATAATAAATCTGGCAGATCTCAACGCCCGCGTAAATTCTCACCGGCTGAACGCAGCTTATCTCAAGCGTCCAGTATCCGGCAAAGCCAATGTCGCCGAAGCCGGCCGTCGCGTGAATAAATATTCCAAGTCTTCCGACAGACGAGCGGCCCTCTAACATAGGCACGTATTTATCTGTCTTAGTGTATTCGGCTGTACGTGCAAGATATAATTTGCCGGGCGTTAAGACAAAGCCCTCAGCCGGAATAATTATTTTCTCGGTCTCGCAAGGCGTCTTCATGTCAAGAACTTTATCTTTATAAACTAAAAGCTCGTTCGAAAGCGACAAATTATAGCTGTTGGGATTTACGCGCTTCAAGTCAAAGGGCTCGATCACAATTCCGCGCCCCATCTCTCTTATTATCTCTCTGCCTGATATTATCATGATTTAAATAATAAACACGGGAAGAATTATAAAACTCTTCCCGTTAAATTTTAAATTAATTTTAATTAATTAATCTTTAGTGTAAAGGAACGGGCCGGCCGTCTTAAATCCGATCTTCTGATAACCGAAAATCTGTTCAGTCGAGCCTACCAAGAAATACCCGCCCGGTGCTAACGCTCTGAAAAACTTTTCGTACAGCACGGCCTTTGTCTCGTTAGTGAAATAAATTACGACGTTGCGGCATAAAATTATGTCAAAGCCGGAATTAAAATTGTCTTCGATCATGTTAAAGCGTTTAAAGCTCACGCGCCTTTTAATATCCTGATTGACCGTATAAGTCTCGCCGTTGTCAGTCGTCGTGAAATATTTCGCTAAATAATCTTTCGGCACGTTAAGTAACTGCGCCTTGCGGTAATTTGCCTTTTGAGCCGTCGCAATCGCGCCCTGATCTATATCTCCGGCTAATACCGGGTTCATAGTGTCAAGGCCGCATACCGCCGATAAAATCGCAAGCGAGTAAGGCTCTTCGCCCGTCGCACAGCCCGCGCTCCATAATTTTAAACGCTTCGTCCCGCGCTTAGAGATAAGCTCCGGAATAATTTTGTCGCGAAGCTTCCACCACTGCGAGTCGTTCCTGAAAAATTCAGAGACGTTTATCGTCAAATGATCTAAAAATTCGCGAAGCTTCTTCTCGTCGTTCTTCATCATCGCGAAATACTCGTCGTAGTTCTTCGCGCCCCAGCGTGCCATAAGCTCGTGCGTGCGCCTGTGAATCTGATCTTTATACGAGTTTAAATCAATACCGCTGAGCCTTTTAAAATTCTGCTTAAACATCGTGTAGCCCGGCGAATTATAATTTCTCTCTTCCACTCTCAGTAAGCCTCCCTTTTTAAATTTAAATTAAATTAAATTAATCTTCTAATACTTCTTTTTCTTTAATTTTATAGATCTCGTCGATCTTCTTAATATAAGAATCGGTAACGTCCTGAACCTCTTTAGTCAGATTCTTTAAATCATCTTCAGTAATTTCAGACGCCTTTTCCTGCTTCTTTAATATCTCTATCGTGTCGCGCCTGTAATTGCGAATAACTACCCGCGAGTCCTCGGCCTTCTTAGCCAGAACTTTCGTCAGCTCGACGCGGCGTTCCCGCGTAAGCTCGGGCAGCTTTAATCTTATTACCGTTCCGTCGTTCTGGGGCGTCATGCCTATGTTTGCCGCTAATATCGCTTTCTCCATCGCTTTTAAACTCGTCCTGTCAAACGGCGCGATCTGAATTACGCGGCCTTCGGGTATAGTGACGTTCGCAAGCTGCTTGATAGGCGTCGGCGTACCGTAATACTCGACTTTAATATCATTAACAAGCCCAGGGTGCGCCCGTCCCGTTCTTATCGAAAGATAATCGTTCTGCAAAAACGCTATGGCCTTGTCCATGTTCTCTTTCAGAGCTTTTATCTCAGGCATAAAAATTTCCCCCTTAATTAAAAATTTTAATTAAAAATTAAATTTAAATTTTAATTTACTCTTTAACTTCAGAGCCTATATTTTCATCATGAACTAACGCCTTAACTAAATTGCCCGGCTCGTTCATGTTTAATACTAATAATTTAATCTTATTATCGCGGCAAATCGAAAAGGCCGACGCGTCCATGACCTTAATATTATTCTGCAGCGCATAGCTGTAAGTTAAATTAGCTAAAAATTTAGCGTCTTTATTTTTATTAGGATCACTGTCATAAATGCCTTTTACATTAGTGCCTTTTATAATGCACTCTGCGTTTATCTCAGCCGCTCTCAAGGCCGAAGTTGTGTCCGTCGAAAAGAACGGATGACCGGTTCCCGCCGCAAATATTACGACTTTGCCGTCCTCAAGCGCGCTTAAAGCTATATCACGCGAATATAAATTCGCAATGGGCGGCATGTTCACCGCACTCTGAATTATTGCTTTTACTCCGACTTTCTTTAAAGCGTCCTGCAAGGCCAGCGCGTTAATCACAGTGCCTAACATTCCCATGTAATCAGCCTGCGTGCGCTCAAGGCCTAACGTCTCGACGTCGCGTCCCCGCAAAATATTGCCGCCGCCGTTCACTATAGCTATCTCAAGCCCCGCGTCTTTAAGCTCTTTAATCTCAGCCGCAGCGCGTTTAGCTCCGGCAAAATTATCTTCGCCTAAAGCTTCGCCCGAGAGCTTTAATAATACACGCTTATATCTCATAATTATTTAATTTAACAAAAACTCCGGCGCCTAATTACAATAACGCCGGAGCATTTTAAAATTTTTAAATTATTCGCCGATTGCAAATCTCGCGAAACGTTTAATAACGATATTCTCGCCGAGCTTCGCGATTAAAGACGTAACTAAGTCCTTAATCTTCTTGTCGGCATCTCTAATATATTCCTGCTCAAGCAGGCAGTTCGTCTCGTAATATTTGCGAAGCTTGCCCTCGATAATTTTATCAAGCCTGTCCGCCGGCTTGCCCTCGTCGATAAGCTGCTGCCTATAAACATCGCGCTCACGGTTTAAAACTTCTTCCGGCACTTCTTCCGGCACTAAATATAACGGATTAGCCGCAGCGATCTGCATTGCAACTTCATGGCCAAGCTCGTTAAACTCGTCAGTCTTCGCGACAAAGTCGGTCTCACTGTTAATTTCAACCATTGCGCCGATCTTCGCATTGCTGTGAATGTACGTGAAAATACGTCCGTCGCTGGCCGTGCGCTCAGCTTTCTTAGCAGCCT
>JAFSNU010000033.1 GCA_017447325.1 Synergistaceae bacterium
CCCCAAAGTTTTTCAAGCTCGTTCAACGCCCATTCAAAATATCTCTCGTCCTGCGACGGGTAAAGCACTCCGCAAATTCTTTTCACCGACGGCTCCGGCCCGAACATTTTTATTTATTACTTCCTTTATTTAATATATTTAATATTTAAATTTTAAAATTTAATTATATTTATTTTATAATAAATTTTTAGCTTGAAATTTTTTGCGGGCTTGCTTGAAAAATTTTTGTGAGAGTTTTATTAAAAATTTTTTGCGGGAGTTTGATTGAAAATTTTTGAGCGTGAAAAATTTAAATTTTAAGGAGTGATGCTTAATGCAGAAATTTTTATTTGCGTTAGTGATTGTATTTTTAGTTTTATGCTCGAGTGCTTACGCGGACGAGATGCGCGTTAAAATCAGCGTTAATAATAAAGTCCTTCACGCGGTGCTTGACGATAACGCGACGAGCCGTGCAATTTATAACAAGCTGCCTTTAAAATTATTTATGCAGGATTTATATTCGCGCGAAATGTGCTATAACTTTGACGAGAGTTTTAAAACTGAGAATTTAAGAAGTGATAATTACGAAGTCGGGGATTTAATCTACTGGCCGCCGATGCACAGCTTTGTGATTTTGTACAGGCAGAACGGCGAGAAATTTAGACGTCAGCACTTGGGCAAAGTTTTATCCGGCGTTGAAATTTTTGAGACAACAGGCGACGCTGAAGTTTTGTTTGAAGCTGAATAATTTTTAAATTTTAAATTAAGGAATGAGATGTTAAACATGAGAATTTTTTTGTTGGCAATTATTGCGTTAATTGCGTTTGCTAATTGTGCGCTTGCGAACGATGAGTTTGTCATGATCCCGGGCGGGACGTTCAACATGGGAAGTCCAAAGAGCGAGAACTGGCGCGGCAATGACGAGACGCAGCACGAGGTGACTATCGGAGATTTTTATATCTCTAAATACGAGCTTACTCAGGGCGAGTATAAGGCTTTGACCGGCGAGAACCCGAGCAGCTTTAAGGGCGACAATCTGCCGGTTGAAAATATTTCGTGGCTCGAGGCGATTAATTACTGCAATTTGCGCAGTGAACGCGAGGGCTTGACTAAAGCTTACGAGATTAAAGATAATAAAATTATTTGGAACAAAGAGGCCGACGGCTACAGACTGCCGACCGAGGCCGAATGGGAGTACGCTTGCCGAGCCGGAACTTCAACGCCGTTCAATAACGAAAAATCTATCAGCGCGGAAGAAGCGAATTATTACGGCCATTATCCGTATGAAATAGAAGAAAATTATTTTTCTCAGGGCAAATTAACAACTAAGCCGGGTATTTACCGCGGCGAGACGTTAAAGGTCGGGAGCTTCGAGCCGAACAAATTCGGACTGTACGACATGCACGGCAATGTGAGCGAGTGGTGCTGGGATGTTTACGGCGATTATGATTTAAATAATAATTTAAATCCAACAGGCCCTGAGACCGGCACGAGGCGCGTCTATCGCGGCGGAGCGTGGAACGATTTTGCTAAGAACATGCGCTCGGCTTATAGAGCTGCCATGCCTCAGGAGAACAGAAGCTTTAATTTAGGCTTGAGACTTGCACGCGGCCCGGTCGGCGTAGGACTTGCGTCAACGTCAGCTGCTCTCGCTGCAAATAATAATAATCAAGCGAAAATTTTAGTCGCGTATTTTTCATGGAGCGGCAACACGCGTGATATAGCGCATAAAATTTACAGCAAGCTCGGCAAGTCTAAAGCAGATATTATAGAGCTTGAGCCGGTCAAATCTTACTCGGACGACTACAGCACCGTGCTTAAAGAAGCTCAGCGCGACCAGCACGTTCAAGCGCGGCCTGAGCTTAAAACTAAAATTAAAAATATCGCGCAATATAATACTATAATTTTGGGCTATCCGAACTGGTGGGCGTCGATTCCAATGCCGATTGCATCGTTCTTAGAGAATTATGATCTCTCGGGCAAAACTATAATGCCTTTCTGCAGCCACGGCGGCGGACGCTTCGGCCAAAGCTTGACCGCAATAGCGAAGCTCGCGCCTAAATCAGTAATAACTCAGGGCTTGTCCATTCATTACTCCGGCGGCTCAAGCCTTTTACGCGACATAGAAAACTGGCTTAAAGCTAATAAATTAATTTAATTAAATTAAAATTTAAAACGCCTCGGAAAAACAATCCGGGGCGTTAATTTTTAATTTAAATTTCAGACGTCACAGCGACTTCAATATTTTTTATTCCGCGAATTGTCTTTAATGCGTCAATAAAATTTTGAATTTCGCCGGCAAGCCCGCGCATGATTATGCACTCAAGGCAAGTCTCATGATTAATATGCACG
>JAFSNU010000300.1 GCA_017447325.1 Synergistaceae bacterium
AAGCAGGACAATATACAAAGCTCTCAGAGCTTGCGGATCAAAAAATCGGAGTTATTCTCGGAGCTAATCATGATATTTTTATAGCTGAGAAAATTCCGGATGCTAAAATAGAATATATTCAAGATTTAAGCGCGGCGACGCTTGCATTGGAGACCGGTAAAATCGTCGCGTTCGCTAACATGCTTCCGACTGCAATATACCTGACGCACGCTAATCAAAATATTTCGTTCATAACTGAGCCGCTGAAAAATGATTATAATTACGCAAGTTTTACTAACTCTGAGCGAGGCCGTGAGCTTTGCGCTGAGTACGAGAAATTTTTAAAAACTTTATGGGATGATGGGACAATTAAAAAACTTGCCGACAAATGGATTTTCAGCACTGACGATCAGGCTCGAATTATAGACAATAATTATTTAAATCCGCCGGCTTCGAAAGGCGTTTGAAAAATGGCGGTGGACACGGGACGAATGCCGTTCGCTTACGTGAAAGATAATAAAATCACGGGCTATGATATAGAGCTTGTCTCGAGATTTTGCAAGGCCATGGGCTACGGGCTTGAAGTTTACTCAATGGACTTTGGAGGAATTTTAGGCTCGATTAAGACCGGCAAATGCGACTTGACCGGCAGCATAACGTGGACGAAAGAACGCGCGGAGACGATGTTATATTCGCAAGTTCCAAATGCGGCAATGGACGTAGTGCTGCTTGTGCTGAAAGATGATTCGCAGAACGCGGCGGCTGTGCTCTCATTCTTTGACGAATTAAAAGCAAGCTTTGCAAGAACTTTTATCCGCGAGGACAGGTGGAAATTATTTGTTGACGGCATCGCAAACACAATGATTATAACTATATTATCTATTATTTTAGGAACGCTCTTAGGCTTTGCCGTTTATTTGCTGTGCAGAAAAGGCCTGAGAGCTGCGCTGCTTGTCACAAGATTTTTTATATGGCTGATTAAGGGAATGCCGATGGTCGTGCTTTTAATGATTTTATATTACATAATTTTCGGCAAAGTTGACGTAAGCGGCTTGTGGGTTGCTGTGATAGCTTTTACGCTTACATTCGGCGCAAGCGTTTATTTAATGCTCAAGTCAAGCGCGGACGCGATCGACAACGGACAGTCCGAAGCCGGATACGCCCTTGGATTTTCTGACCGGCAAACTTTCTTCCGTATCATTTTGTCTCAGGCGGTTCCGCACTTCATGCCTATATATAAAGCTGAAGTCTCGGCTCTGGTTAAATCAACGGCGATTGTCGGCTATATCGCAGTGCAGGACTTGACTAAAATGGGCGACATTGTCAGAAGCAGAACTTACGAGGCGTTTTTCCCATTAATTGCCGTGGCTGTTTTATATTTTGTAATGGCCGGAGCGTTAAATTTTATAGTAAACTTGATTCAGAAACGAATAAACCCAAGGCTTAGGAAACGCGAAAAAATTTTGAAAGGCTTCATCAAGCTATATAATAAATAATCAAGATGAAGCCCGCGCAAATAACTTTTAAAATTATTTATTTAAATTATTTAAATAAAATTATTTGCCGGAATAAAATTCCGTCTTAGTCGTGTTTGCTTGAATTAATACGCTGCTCTGGCTGAATGTATTAATTAATTCGTCGCAGGCTTTATGAACTTGCTTTATATTCGTGTCGCTCAAGTAAATTACAAGCGTATATTCATGGGACACAACGCCGTTCTCAACCCAGCCGCCGTTTGCCTCTTGAATCGTGAAGCCTTGAAAATATTTCGCGAGGATCATATCGGCATGCAGCTTCGCCTCTCCGGCCGTGAAGACCGCCTCGTTCGTGTCCTTGTGATTTGTGCCTAAATAAACTACATACTGCATGTCCTGTTTAGCATGAAGGTGAATAATAAATATTAAATTTGCAAGCGACAATAATATCGCCATGACGGAAAACGTAAGAGCAATTACAGATTTCTGTGACATAATTAAAATTAAAATTAAAATCCTTTCGTTAATAATAAAATAATAAATATTAAAATATATTTTAACTAAAAATTTTATTAATATGCTAAAATTTTTTTAGTTGCTTCAAGTTAGCGCGTAATTAGGCAAACAATAAAATTTTTAATTTTAATTTTTTTAAGGAGTGATTTGTGTTGAGAAAATTTTTATTATTAATTTTATTAATTTTAATTTCGGCGTTTAGTCCCGCGCATGCAGACCCGAAAATTGATTTTAATGTTTATAAGTGCAAGGTCTGCGACAAGACGTTTTACAGCTTTCCGGGCGACCAGATCGACGACAAGAAATTTAAGGACAAGCCGGAGCAGCTTAAACGCATATTCACTTTCGCGAACAGGAGCAAAAATTTTCCGGAATGCAAAAACGGCTTTAAGACTCATATCTTTGACAAGAAAGGCACGACGCCGATGAAAGTGAGCGATCTTGCGAAAAGTAATTTTATAGAGAAACTCGCGGTGCTTCGCGACGGCGGAGCTTTAAACTCTATCAAACTCACTGAATGGTACTGCGTATATTGCAAAAAAGTCTTTTATTCGATTAACGACGAAAATCTTAATATACGAGACTGGGAGAGGCAGCGGGATTTTTTGTTTAATTTAAAGGGCCAGCAAATTTATAAATGCACGGCCAAAGATGTATTAGGCCACGTGTTTTATCCCAGGACGACCGGCAGCGTGAAGTCATACGAGCTTTGCACTATAGTACATGACTTATACTGGGTTAAATAATTAAATTAGGAGCGCGTTTAATTATGAGAAAATTTTTATTAGCTTTAATAATTTTATTTAGCTTTAATGCTTTAGCGTTTGCTGACGCTATGATCCCGATTGTGCAGTATAAATGCCTCGTGTGCGATAAATATTTTTACGGCTTTGACGGCGACGAGCTTGACTCAGAAGAAATTAACGACCCTGACGAGCAGTTAAGGCGAGTGTTCCAGCTCGGAGACCGGGGCAAAAATCTTGCGCCGTGCAGCAGCGGCTTTAAAGCTCACGTATTTGACAGAATTGCAGTCGCTAATAAGCCAATGAGCCAGATCGCAAAG
>JAFSNU010000301.1 GCA_017447325.1 Synergistaceae bacterium
ATAATCTTAAATTTTTGCCGGACAAGCCGCATGAGCCGTTCACCGCAAAATATCTGTAAAGCGGCTCGTCGTTCGGAGCTGTCGCCTGAGTTCCCGGGTTCAAAAATAAATCGCTGCCGTCCCATGCGAACGTCCCTCGAATATTATCAAAACTTATCTTCTTTGCAGGCGTGATTCTTTCAAGAATTTTCATCTTGTGGAAATATCCCGGGCTCGTCTTAAATTTTCCGCTCGCTGTTGTTAAAGCGAACACGCCTAAATTTCCTTTCATTCCGACGTTAGCGTCAACAGTTCCGACAAGCTCGCCCTCTTTCAAATATTCTTTTAAAAACGGCGCCGCGAGTTTTCCAAAGTCTAATTTATTTATGCTCGCATTGCCCGTCCATATAGATTTATTTAAATCGACGTCTATATTAGACGTCACGACTCCGCCGCTTGCAAGTTCAGCCCGCGCGTTCTTCACCGCAATTTTATTCGCGTCAAGCATAAATTTAATCGGCACGGCAACATTTTTAATATTAATCTTGCCGTCCATAATTTTTAGACTGGGAACGCTCGCTAAAATATTAATCGGGAAATTTAATTTTGACGACCCGTTAAGCTTTATAAACGCGTTGCCGCTCGTCAAGCCCTTCAAGCTCGGCACTTTCGCCGCCAGTAATTTATTAATGTCTATCGGCTGAGACTTCACGTCAAATAAATAAACATCATTATGCTTAGTTAATAAGCCGTTCAAGTCTAATTTAAAATCAGCGATCTTTGCCTCGGCGTTTAATTTATATTTATCTTTGCCCGGCGAATTTAATTTTAACGACATCACGTCTATTAACGTCTGATTGACCGTCAGCGGCGACTTTACTTTCACGCTTAAAGTCGGATCTTTAGCCGTACCCGTGAATGCAAGATCGCCGTATAAAATTCCGCCCAGCGGAGAGCTGCCCATTAAACGCGTCAACAACGGCCTGACTTCAAGCCCGTTCACGCTCAAAATTATATTTAACGCGCTCGCAAGCAAATTTTTATTATTAATCTTAATTCCGCCGCGTCCCGTGATCTTTGCTTCGTTAATTTTCGCCTCGAGCTTGTTGACTTTAATCTGCCCCGCGTTACCTCCGGCCTCGACAACTGCGTACGGAATATTAACGCCTTGAGTTTTAATATTATTAGCATTTAAAATTATCTTCGCGCCGAGATTTTTTAAATTTCCCGTCACGCTCGCCGAGCCTTTAATATTTCCAGTAACAGGCTGCGCTAATTTTAAATTACTCGAGACTTGAGCTAAATTAATTCCGTTTTGCCCAGAGCTTAAATCAAAATTTAATTTGGGATTAGCTAAATTATTTAAATTAATATTGCCCTTAAAGTTCAAAGCTCCGCCGGGCATTCTGACCTGTGACTGCGCGATATTTAAAGTATTATTAAAATAATTTAAAGCTAAATCTAAAGCTCCGAGCTTTATATCATTATCAACTGCAACATTTTTAGCATTAATTTTTATATTTGCCGCCGGATTATTCAAGCTGCCTTTTATTGCAGCGTCAATATTAAATAATCCCTTAACTTGATTTTTAAGCTGCGCTAAAGTTCCCGGGTTGAAATTCCTTGCGCTAACTTTAAAATCTAAATTATTATTCTTAACATCAGCAAGGCCGGCCGCGTTAATTAAAGCCTGATTAAAATTCGCCTTAAAATTTTTCAATAAAGCTTTACTATTATTAACGTCATAATTAAATTCAGCCTTTAAATTATTTAACGCGTAATTAACGCCCGACACTCTCGCCGAGAGTTTAGCCGAGTTTAAATTGCCGTCAATATTTAAATCACTATGCACGCGTGTGTTTAAATTTAATTTTCCCGACGGCCTAAAATTATTCAGCTCGGGGAACGCCGCGCCTAAAGCAGCTAAATCTAAATTCGCTAAATTTATTAAAACTTCAGGCTTAAAATTATTTTTATTATCTTGATAGACTTCGCCCGACGCGCTGAGCTTGCCGCCGAAAATTTCTCCGACGCAATTTATCTCCGGCTTAGTATTAGGCTTTAAATTTAATTTCAAATTAAAATTTTTCGCTAAATTTTTATTTAACGCCGCAAGCTCCGGCAAATTCGCGTCAAGCTTGGCAAAAATTTTATTTAAGTCAAAGCCTTGCGCTATATCTTTAAGCAAAATATCAAAGTCAAGACTGCCGCCCTCGCCCTTTAAATTTAATTCCGGCGCTGCTATCCCGCCTATCTCTCTTAACGAAATATTTTTCGCGCTGCCCTGAGCTTTAATATTATTTTCATTAAGCTCCGCGTCAAGCTTCAGCTCCGCCGCTTTAGTCTTTAAATTTAAATCTTTAAATTTTAAAATCTCATTGCTCCAGTCGAACGGCACTCGAACGCTCAACGGCACGCTTAACTTCTCACGCGTAATTTTAGCTTGCTGAAGCGAGATTACTCCATTCGCGCTTAAATCTTCATCAAGATTTTTTAAAAATATCCGCCCGTCGATTCGGCCTGACGCGTTTAAACTTTCTTCATCTTTAATAAATATCTTTGCGAAAGTCATTAACTCCTCAAGCTTGAAAGACGTCAAGTCCGCGCGTAAGTCCTTTAAGCCGCCTTTCACAGCTCCAACGCCTTGGCCTATTTTAAATTTAGATTTTAAAATCTCTAAATCAGCAAAATTTATTTCCGCGTCCAAATCAACCGGCAAAATATTTTTATTATTTAAAATTAAATTAGACTTTAAATTTACATCGCCGCTCTCGTTCAAGCTTAAATTATTTAAACTAAAATCTAATTTATCAGCTTCATTTATAACAGCAAGAATATTATTAATATTTACGCGATTAACATTAATATTAATCGGCGCGAGTATGTCAGCCGGATTTAAACTGCTCTCCTGCCCGTCATCCTCGCTGCTCGTGAAATAATTAGCTATATTTAATAAATTATTTGCGTCCGCGCTCAGGCCGTCAAGCTCAAATAATTTTACAAGTTTCATTAACGGCTTCTTGCTTAACAACGCCTCCCAGTCAGGGCTTAAAGCCGCATAATCTAAGCTAATATAAAGCTCGTCTCCTGAAAATATTTTTAAATCTTTTAAACTATAGCCTTGATATAAAGTGCCGTCAATTTCTTTAATATCAACTTTCAGCGGCTGCAAATAATTTTCGTTTACATAATTTAACGCGGGCTTAATTACAGTCCTGCCGGTCGGAAGCCAAAATAAGCTTGCCGCCGCGCCCGCAAGCAGCACGGCAGCTATAATTAAAAAATTAATTAATTTTATAAGCCATTTAAATAACGACATAATAATTTAAATTTATTACTCAGCTTGCGATGCTGAAGCTGTAGGTGAACGCCTTGCCTTTCTGCGCTCAAGCTCGTCCAAGATCGCCTTGCGCAATCTTATCGACTGGGGCGTGACTTCGACAAGCTCGTCCGCCTCGATCCATTCCATAGCCTTTTCAAGCGGCATGCGTCTTGGCACGTCAAGCTTCGTCGTCATCTCTTTAGTCGCCGATCTATGATTAGTCTGCTGCTTCTTCTTAGTAGGATTGCAGGGAATATCGCCGGGTCTCGAGTTCTCGCCTATAATCATTCCGTTATAAACAGGCTCAAGCGGGGAGATAAACAGCACGCCTCTTGACTGCAAATTTTCAAGCTGATACGCCGTCGCCTCGCCCGTGTCAAGACTTACAAGCGAACCCCTATTACGCGTCACTAAATCTCCTGCCCATGGCGCGTAGCCGCTGAAACAGTTTGACATGATGCCAAGGCCTCTTGTGTCCGTCAAAAATTCGCCTCTATAGCCTATCAAGCCTCTTGTGGGGATTTCAATTTCAATTCTGATTAAGCCGCGATCCATGTTCAAAACATTTTTGACTTTGCCCTTGCGGCTCGACATTTTCTCAAACACTATGCCCTGATACTCTTCAGGCACGTCTATAGTCACGAGTTCATAAGGCTCGCATTTAATTCCGTCTTTAATTTCAACTATAACTTCAGGCTTCGAGATGCAGAATTCCATTCCCTCGCGGCGCATCTCTTCAATTAAAATTCCAAGCTGAAGCTCGCCGCGCCCCGACACTTTCACTCCGTCCGGCCGGCCTAAGTCCTCCATCCTTAACGACACATTAACGTGCATCTCGCGCTGAAGTCTTGCCTTTAATTGCCTTAACGTCACCGCCTGACCTTCGCGCCCTGCGAACGGCCCTGAATTTACCAGAAAGAACATCGACACCGTCGGCTCTTCTATCGCAAGCGGCTTTAACGGCTTATCAGCTATGCTCTCCGCCGCGAACGTATCGCCTATATCAATTTCATTCGGCCCTGTTATCCAAACTATGTCGCCCGCGTGAACTTCGTCAACTTCCGTGCGCTCAAGTCCGCGAGTAACCCATAACTGCGTGACCTTAGCGTTCTCCGTTCCGGTTATGCTCCAGTCGTCTCCAGTATGATCCGTGCTGTGCCATTTTGTAGATACACGAACAAACGGATCGCCCTTCTTAATGCTGCCCTGCAAAATTTTTCCGCATCCAATACGTCCAACGTACTCATTCCATGCAAGAGTGCTTACCTGCATTAAAAACGGCTCGTCAGGCTTAACGTCCGGTGCC
>JAFSNU010000302.1 GCA_017447325.1 Synergistaceae bacterium
AATATCGCCCATTGAATGCTCGTACTTAGTGACTACAGCTCCGGTGATGCCCGGCAGCTCGTCCGCAGCAGCCTTGGCCATGCGCCACGCGCCCTTGCCTATCGACGCTAAAATTATTTTGCCATTATTCTCAGCTGCGAGCTTTTTCCGCGTCAAAAATCTTTCGTCCTTCAACGCCTCTTTAACGGCGGCCTCCGGCAGCACTGCGTCAACAGCACGTTTAATAATTTGCTCAGCGTCAGATTTTAAACTCATAATTCAATACGCCTCCAGTTTTATTTATTTGCTTCATATTCTTTATATTTTTTATCTGATTTATCTAACTCTGCTAACATACGTTTTAAACTTATTGCCTCAATTTGCCCCGGTGCAGAGCTCACTTTAACAGCTGCGAACGTCGCGCATGATCCGGTATCATGGCATAAAACGCGGCTTATCTTGCCCAAGTCTCCCATAGAAATAGTTATTATTAAATCATTTAAATTCTCAGCGTGATATTTTGCCGACGCGTTCATTAAAATTAAAAGATCGTCTTCACTATTAGCCATAAACGCGGCTTTCAAAATATCAGCTTTAAACTCTTTAGCTTTATGCAAAATTTTTATAATTTCTTCAGGCTCGGGCGTTGAATTAAAATCATGTTTAGAGCCTATTACATAGCAGCCTTGAGCTTGTATTAATTTAATTAAATCTAAATTTAAATCCAAAACTTCTACATCTATAATATCAGCTAACTTGCTTTCAGCCGCTGATAAATTTAAATCA
Organism: Synergistaceae bacterium; assembly: GCA_017447325.1. Taxonomy (GTDB): domain Bacteria; phylum Synergistota; class Synergistia; order Synergistales; family Aminobacteriaceae; genus JAFUXM01. The sequence continues at coordinate 766 of JAFSNU010000302.1, forward strand.
TAATAATCTTTAAAGATATAATTAAACTCGCCGCCCTCGCCTGTAGTTCTCAGCGTGAAAATTAACGGCTTATTCCCTAAAACTTCGCGCAGTAATTTTAAAGTCTCTAATAACTTCTTCCTATTTAATATATCACCATAAAAATCCGCGCGCCATTCTATTAAATCAACGTAATCTAATTTTATAATCTCTTGAGCCTGATTTAAAATTTCGTCTTGAGACTTCGCAGTGATCGGCACGATAATTTTAGCCATGCCTTGGCCTAATTCTATATCTCTAATCTTCAGCATGATTTATTATTTAAAATTTTTAACAGCTCGCCGCGCATGACTTCAACAACTTGATTATCATTAACGCCCGTCCAAATCTCGAACTGCCGCACTCCTTGATATAAAAGCATGTTTAAGCCGTTAATAATTTTGCAGCCCTGAGCTTCGGCCTCGTGCAAAAATCTTGTCTTCATAGGCGAGTAAGCCGCGTCAAAGCAAATTTGCTTAGAATTTAAAATTTTCGCGTCAACGCAGGTCTCGTTTTCACGCCCTGCCATTCCCGCGCCGCTTAAATTTAAAATTATTTCAGACTCTTCAACAAAATTTTTCAAATCTTTATCGCGATAATTAACGGCAACGCATTTATTAGCAAAATATTTATTTATATTCGCGCTTAACTCTTCGCAAGAGCTCGAGCGTGAGCAAATATAAATTTTCTTTGCGTTTGCATTAGCGAGCTCAAAGCAAACTGAACGTCCCGCGCCGCCCGCTCCGAACGCGAAAATTATTTTGTCCTTAACTTCGCAAATTTCTTTCAAGCTCCGCACTGCTCCGTAGCCGTCTGTATTAAAGCCGATTAATTTATTACCGCGCTTAACAACAGTGTTACACGAGCCGAGCTTTAAACATAAATCGTCATAATCGTCCAGATACTGCATGACTTCGATTTTATTCGGAGTTGTAAGAGAGAAGCCCGCGTAATTTTGCATGTGTTTAATGCCGTTTATAATATGCTTTAAACTCTCGCCCGAGCACTCGCAGAGCGTGTAAAGAAAATTTAAATTTAAAAATTGGTAAGCGGCGTTCTGAATTCGAGGCGACAGAGAATGATTGACGGGATTGCCGAGAAGCGAGATAAATTTTAGATTATAAAAATTATTTATGTTTAACTGCATTG
>JAFSNU010000303.1 GCA_017447325.1 Synergistaceae bacterium
CTATATTAAAAATTGGAGGTAATCAGAGTGAATTATTGGCAGCATCGGATTTATCATATGTCGGCGGTTTCTTATCCGTTATTAGACAAAGGATACTTGAGCATTGGCTTCTCAGATTTTTTACAGCGTCCGGAATTTTTGGATGAGATGCTCTCAGATCGCGGCGACAAGTGGGAAATTTTTGAAGCGGAAAATCAAGCTGTATGGAGATGCTTGAAGCGAACTCGACTTAACCTTTGGCGTTTCCTGTGCGAATTTAAGATCGGCGACTGGGTAGTCGTGCCGTCGTGGTGGGGAACTTTTTCGGTTTATGAAATCACTGGTACAGCTATGCCTGCGGGACAAGCAGCCGTCGACGATTTAAAGGATTGGAGCGGCAAGCCGGTTATCTCTGACGGACGTTATCTGTGTTATGATGAAGAAAATATTATTGATATAGGCTTTGTAATTCCGGTTAAGAAGATTGAAAGCGAAATACCGCGAAATGTCTATGTGCAGAATGCTCTGCGTTCCAGCATGAGTTTTCGAGGTACAAACTTAAATATTACTAGACTCAGCGAGGAAATAAAGGGAGCCGTTGAAAGATTCAGAGCAAATAAACCGATTAATATCTATGACGAAGCGGTTAAGAAAATCTCTGCTCCATTGAAAGAGGTCATAGATACGGTCGTGAGCAATGAGAAGTTTGAAGCACTGATCGCGTCATATTTTAACAAAATCGGAGCCGACGAAGTATATATACCAAGCAAGCAAAGCGGAAAGGGCGAAGCGGACGCTGACATAATCGCATATTTCAACGCTCTAAAGCTTGAAATTATTGTTCAGGCTAAGCGTCATCAAGGCGAAACGGACGAGCGCGGAGTAAATCAAGTCATCGAGTATAGAGACCAGGAAGAAGCAGACGATGGCTGGGTCTCAATCGCATGGGTAATTACATCCGGCGACAAATTCTCAAATGAAGCTGTTGAACTGGCGGCGCGTGAAAATGTGCGGCTAATCGCATGGCCGGAGTTCTGCAATATGCTGCTCGATGCAGGAATAAGCGTTTTGAAATTTTAATTTATATTTAAATTTTTAAAATTCCCGTCCCGAATTAAAAATTTTATTCGCGGACGGGAGTTATTTTATTTAAATTATTTTTTGCTGTGAGCTTATAAATTTAGCAAAAAAATTTTCAAGCTCGTTAATTTTTACAAGCTTGAAATTTTTAATTTAATCTAATTTATCTTGCTGCCTTTATATGATAGCTATAAATAAATTTTTATATCAAGCAAAAGCGGCGGACAGTTTAAATAAAATTTAAACAAATCACGCCGCTCTAAACTTTTCAACTTAAAAATTAATTATTCATAGCAGTATTAAGCGAAGCAAGCGCGACCTCGGCCTGATAAATATCCGGCTCTCTTGTCGTTAAGAATTGCAGGCTCAAGAACGGGAAGACGATTGCCCGTCCGATCTTGCCGGAGTTGCCCGCAAGTCTTATAACTTCGTAAGAAATGCCAATCACCATGGGAATTAACAATATCCTGCTCGTCACTCTCCACAAAAATCCGCCCCGCGCTATCAAGCTAAAGACTGCAATGCTTACTATCACAGCAATTAATAAAAACGACGTGCCGCATCTGGGATGAATGCGCGAACATTTAATAATATTCTCAGGTGTCATCTCCATGCCGCTTTCATACGCATTAATAGTCTTATGCTCCGCGCCGTGATACGCGAACACTCGCTTAATGTCGCTCCACATTCCGATTATAGCGACATAGCCGATAAATATTATTGCCCTGATAATTCCCTCAAGCGTATATACGCCCGCGCCGTGAGGTTCAAGCTCTAAAATTTTCGCTAAAAATTCCGCCGAATATAACGGCAAGGCTATAAACAAGCCTCCAACTGCAAGAATAGTTATTAATATAGTTATTAATAAATCTTTAAACGTCAGCTTCTCCGGCTCTGAGCCAGGCTCTTCAAGCGCAATTTCAGCACTGCGCGATAAAGCTTTAAATCCCGTTGCCATCATCTCGCACATCACGACAAAGCCCCGCACAAACGGAAGCTTATACGGCATGTGTTTAGTGCGTGATTTATGCGGCCATGACTCAGTGACAATCTCGCCCTGATTTAAATTTTCATCTTGATCTAAATTTTTAAGCTCTGCGAGGCTTGGCGAGGCTTGTTCCAAATTCTCCGAGGCGTAAGGCTTGCGGACGGCAAGTCCCCATTTATTCTCGCCTTTCATTAAGACGCCCTCGATAACGGCCTGCCCTCCGACGGCGATTCGCTTGTCTTCTTTGCGCTCAGCTTCAGACGCAAATAAATTCAATCCAAGATTTAACGCAAATAAATTTTCAAATAACTTCTTCATATTATTTATAAATATAATAATTTTACTCGTGAGATCTGCTCTTGAGCAGCGTGTAAATGCTCGTCTCTGCGTCAAGCATCGACTCCGTCACTTCGTCGAGCTTGTCGGACAGCGCGAACTGATCCGAAATTCCGTACTCTTTGCTCTTGTCGCCCTTAAACGCGTCCTTTAAGAATATCGGCGTAATAATCGTACAGATTATTATCATTATGATAATCGGACCCATGTAAGACTCGTTTATAACATTCATCTCGAGGCCTTTGTCAGCTACAATCAGCGCAACCTCGCCTCTGCATACCATGCCCATTCCGATTTGGTAACTCTGGTGCATGTTAAGCCCGCAGAGTTTTGCGCCCAGTCCGCAGCCGCCGAGTTTCGATATTACGCTCACGACAACTAAAGCAAGCGTGAATAATAATAAATTTAGCGACATGCTGGGGATAGTGACTTCAAGTCCTATATTTGCGAAGAACACCGGCGTTAATAAAAGATAAGCGATAGTGTCGAACTTGCTCGCGATATAATTTCCCTTGGGCGATAAGGCAATAATCATTCCGGCGGCGAACGCTCCGATTATATCAGCAATTCCGAACACAGTTTCAGCAGCCCACGCCATGAATAAACATAAAGCAAATCCCATGACAGGATAACGGCGTAAATTCTTCGAGCCTTGACTCCTGTCAGACCAAGTCATAAAGCTGTAGAATATCAAGCCCATGATAACAACAAAGCCTACAAAGCCCAAAATTTTCATGAAGACTAAAGTTAAATTAACTTTCTCGCCGGCCATGCCCGTTATTACAGTTAAACATATTAAGCCCAAAATATCGTCTATTAACGCCGCCGCTAAAATCGTGTTGCCGGACTTAGTTGACATACAGCCGAGCTCTTTTAAAGTCTCGACCGTAATCGACACCGACGTTGCCGTCAAGACCGCGCCGACGAAAATTGCCGAAGTCATAGCGACGCCAGGCTCAAATAAATACATCAAGCCCGCGCCCATTCCCAGCGGCACTAATACGCCCGTTAAGGCAACGACAAAACCGGCCTTGCCCGAGGCTCGCAAGTCTTGAATATTAGTCTCCATTCCAGCCGTGAACATTATTACTATAACGCCGAGTTCGGCCAAGCGCGATAATAAAGGCGAAGGCATTAAACAAAATTTAATTCCAAAAAAACTTTGAGTTAACGCTCCGAGAACTGCCGGCCCGAAGAATAATCCGGCGGCAAGCGCACCGACGACTTGAGGCAGCTGAGCCCTGCGCGATATAATGCTGAAGATCTTTGTGGACATTAGAATAACGCACAAGCTCAACAGATAATTATACTGTTCCAAAATTAAAAGACGCTCTCCTTTAAATTTAATTTAAATTAAAATTATTTAAATATATTATCTCAAATTTTAATTTAAATTTAATTTTAATTAATTTTATCTTCAAACTCTGCGAGGCTTGCCGGCGTTTTGTTTAATATCACGCTGCCGGCCTTGACTGAGTGAGTGAGCCAGACGTTGCCGCCTATGACACTGTCGTCTCCGATGAAAGTATCGCCGCCGAGTATAGTCGCTCCGGCGTAAATTACTACATTATTTCCAATATCAGGATGACGCTTGATGCCTTTGACTAAAGTTCCGTCCGGCGCAGTCTGGAAACTCTTTGCGCCGATCGTGACGTTCTGATAAAGTTTAACGTGACGGCCTATTGTAGAAGTCTCGCCGATGACGACGCCAGTGCCGTGATCTATAAAGAAATATTCGCCGATAGTCGCGCCCGGGTGAATGTCAATTCCCGTTAATTTATGAGCGTGCTCCGTCATAATTCTTGGTACTAATGGCACGCCCATTATAAATAATTCGTGCGCAATGCGATACGCGCTGATAGCTATAAAGGCCGGATAAGATAATATTACTTCGTCATAGCTTTTAGCGGCAGGGTCGCCCTCGTACGCTGCTTGAACGTCCGTCATTAAAATTCGCAAAACCTCCGGCAGCTTGTCCAACAAACTTTGCGTGACGCTGTCGGCTTTTAAATTATCATCCATGACGCGGCACAAAGCCTGCTCAAGATTTATTGCGGCCTTCTGCATTGCAAATTTCTCTATTAAATTATTATTATTTAAATTTAAATTTGCGCATACTGAACATTCAGGGGCGACGTCCCCGAAGTGATAGGGGAACATCGCCGCAAGAAAATATTTAAACGAGTTTTCAACGTTGTCTTTAAGTCCATTAAAATTTTTCTGCACCAGGGTCGCGGACTCTGAACCCTTTTCTTTATTAAATTTATTTTTCACCATTAGCTTCGTCGACCTCATACAGCTCTTATATTTAATAAATAAAGCTATTATACATTAAAATACCTCTCGCTGCTTATAGCAACAAGAGGCTTATATAAATCAAATTAAATTATTTTATTTAATTAAATACACCGCTTGATAAATATCTTTCGCCGGTGTCGGGCAGTATAGCGACAATAGTTTTGCCCGCGCTCTCAGGTCTTCTCGCAGTGTCTATAGCAGCCCATAACGCCGCGCCGCTCGAAATTCCCGCCAAAACTCCCTCAGTGCGCCCGAGCATTTTCGCGGTCTCAAACGCATTTTCATTTTCAACTTTAATAATCTCGTCATAGATTTTAGTGTTTAAGACTTCAGGAATAAAATTTGCGCCGATGCCCTGAATTTTATGAGGCCCTGCCTTGCCGCCGCTTAACACAGGCGAGCTTGCCGGCTCTACCGCAATAATTTTAATATTTTTAATTTTAGATTTTAAATATTCGCCGGTTCCGGTTAACGTTCCGCCCGTTCCGACTCCGGCGATAAATATATCAACTTTGCCGTCGGTGTCTTCATAGATCTCCGGGCCTGTCGTCTCGTAATGCGCTTTAGGATTTGCAGGATTTACAAACTGCCCGGCGATAAAGCTGTTATTAATTTCTTTCGCCAACTCTTCGGCCTTCGCAACCGCGCCTTTCATTCCTTTCGAACCTTCAGTCAAAACTAATTCAGCTCCGTACGCGGTCATTAACTGCCTGCGCTCTATAGACATGCTGTCCGGCATTACTATAATTACTCTATAGCCTCGGGACGCCGCAATCGCCGCGAGACCGACGCCCGTGTTGCCGCTTGTTGGCTCTATAATCACAGAACTTTTATCGAGCTTGCCGATGCGTTCAGCCTCGTCGATCATAGCTAACGCAATTCTGTCTTTAACGCTTCCCGCCGGATTAAAATATTCGAGCTTGGCTAAAATCTTTGCCTTTAAATTAAGTTTTGCCTCAATATTTTTAAGCTCTAAAAGCGGCGTGCGTCCGACGAGCTGACTGACTGACGTATAAATCTTTGACATAATACAAAACTCCCTTTAGCTAAAAATTTTTATTATTATACACCCACTAAAGCAATATGCAATTTAAATTTTAAAATTTATTTATTATTTATTATTGTATAATGTAATAAATTTTGACTGGAGGCTGATGTGATTATGTATTCTATTGCTATAAAGGCTGCCGGACTCGACGGCGATACTCTCGGTGTGATACAGACTATTCGGCCTTTACAAAATCTTTCGTACTCGCTCGAGGCATTTAATAATTTAAGCGAACTGCGAAGCGTAAAGTCCCGGAAGAATTTTATAGTGATGCTTGACGAAAAAATTTTAAATTCAAATCTTGATTTAATTTTAATCTCAGAGCTGCGGGAGCGTAAGCATTTAAGAACGCGAAATTTATATTATGCGCTCAGAATATTTTAAAATTTAATAAATATTTAAATTACATAGACGAATTTTGGACGAAGCCGCTCACGCCTGAATTAATAAATTTTTATTTTAATAAATTAATCGAGCGTTTAAAGCTTGAACAGGATTTGGAATTTTACGCGAAGACGAGCGAAATTCAGAGCCATAAAAAACTTTTGGAGATGGCGCGTCAGGATTATTTAACAGGCCTTGCGACGCGCTGGTACTTTCAGGAACATATCGAGCGTTTAAAGAGCCGCAACGAAAAATATTTAACGTGTATTTCTTTTGATTTGGATCATTTCAAGTCTGTAAACGACACGTACGGTCATCAAGTCGGGGACAGGGCTTTAGCAGCGACGGCTGAGATGATGCAGCGGGAATTTGCCGACGGCTTTATAGCGCGTTTCGGCGGCGACGAGTTCGTTACTGTTTTAACCGGCTTTAGAAATATTAAAGATGTAGAACTTCAAGTTAATAAATTTATTGAAAAACTGCTCGCGTATTATCAAACCGTGCCAAGCATGCGGAATTTATCTATAAGCGCGGGGATCTCGCAAAGTTTCTTACAAGACAAGACAAGTCAAATTAAATCTATAGACCAGCTGATGCGCGAGAGCGACAAAGCTTTATACTGCGCTAAAGACTGCGGGCGGGCCTGCTGCCGAATTTATAATACTGAAATGGAACAAGCCCCGCAATAGTTTAATCATCACCTGCGGGAGCTGATTTAAATTTAATTTATATATATTTATAATAAAAACACTTTTTAATTGCTCTTGCCTCACCTGTAAGGTTGAGAGAGTACGGGTATGTACTCTCGAGGGTGGCCTCGAAGAGGTCGGAGGGGTGAGACACCCCCCGCTTTTAACAGAATCCGACTGTTAAAAGCCTACGTGACATTGAGAGGGTACGGGCATGTACCCTCGAGCCGTACCGGGGGGACGAGAAATATTATTAATTTTAAAGTTCTTTTACTATATTATATATTTATTTAAATTATTTAAAAATATGAAAGAGAGCTGATGTTGAATGAGCTTTGATATTAAAATATTAGACAAAGTGCCTTACTGCATGGACGTGTTCAGTCAGGCAGTGAGCGAGAGCCCTAATGAAGTGATCTTAGTTGACGATGTTCACACGCAGGGCTGGACGCGCGCCGAAGTCGATATTTTATCCGGAAAAGTTTATAGCTGGCTTAATAAGCATAATATAGGGCGCGAGGATTTTGTGTTAATAAAATTGCCTCGGGGCGGCCTGCCGTTAATCGCAATGATCGGCGTATGGAAAGCCGGAGCGGCTTTTACAGTCGTTGAATATGATTACTCGCCCGAACGCATTGAATTTATTAAACAGGACTGCAAGTGCAAGGCCGTTATTGACGTTGATATTTGGCAGGAGATAATGGCTGAAGAGCCTTTGACCGGCTATAAAATTCCAGACCTGCACGACGCGGCTTTTGCTGTATATACTTCCGGCTCGTCCGGCACGCCTAAAGGAGTTCTGCACGAGTTCGGAAATATAAAGCTTGACGAGTTAACAAGCAAGACATCCATAAAGCAAGCGCAGGAGACGAGAGCATTTATCTCGCCGCTTAATTTTATAGTAGCTGTAAAGACCATGCGCACGCTGCTTTATAAAAATATTAAATTAATAATCGTGCCGTATTCTATAGCGAAAAATCCGCACAGGCTTCAGCGTTTCTATGACGAGAATAATATTAAAAATTCGTTCTTGTCGCCGTCGATAATCCGCGCGTTAAAGCATAATATCAGCAAGAGCTTGAAAGTTATATACACGGGCAGCGAGAGCGCGAACGGAATTTTTATTGACTTGCCCGGCGTGAAGCTTATTAATAATTACTCGATGAGCGAAGCTGCGTTCACGCTTTGTAATTTTGTAATCGATAAGCCTTACGAGATTTATCCGATAGGCAAGCCGAATATTAAAGAGATTAAATTTTGCCTGCTTGACGAGAACGGCAGCGAAGTTAAAGACTGTTAAAGACGGTGAGGCCGGCGAGTTTTGTTTTGAAAATCCGTTCTTCAGGGGATATATTAACATGCCCGAGCAGACGGAGCGGGCTATGCGCGGCGGAATCTTTCACTCGGGAGACTTAGGCAAAAAGAACGAGAACGGCGATTTTGTTTTAATAGGCCGGGCAAACGATATGATTAAAATTAACGGCAACAGAATCGAGCCGGCGGAAATCGAGGCAGCGTTTAAGCATATTACTAATAAAGACTGGTGCGCGGTGCGGGGATTTGAGAAGCCGGAGCAGTCGTTTATATGCTTATATTATACCGGCGGGCTTGAGCAGGACGAGCAGGAAATTCGTGACGCGATGCAAAATTATTTGCCTTATTACATGATACCGGCGCATTTTGTTAAGATAGACACAGTGCCGTTATTGCCCAACGGCAAATTAAACCGTAAAGAACTGCCCGAGCCGGATTTAAATGCTGATAGAGCAGAGTATGTCGCGCCTGTAGGCGAGTTCGAGACTAATTTATGCAAGGCTTTTGAAGAAATTTTGCATGTTGAGAAAGTCGGACGGACTGAGAATTTTTATGACTTGGGCGGAAGTTCGCTTTCGGCGCTTGAAGTACTTGCGTATATGAATCTTGATGACTTGAGCGCAGTAGATATATATCAAGGCAGGACGGCTGAGAAGATCACTGAAATTTATCAGGACAGGCAAGACAGCGCTGTAAATAACGCTAAATTATCAGACGAGGAACGGGAAGAGAAAGCGCGTCAAGTTCCTCATCACGTGCCGCCGATCCAAGCCTTCGTTCTTGACTTCCAGTTGTTTAATGCTAAAGCTTCAATGTTCATGTTCCGATTTTTAATCTCGTTTGAGGACAACAGCGACGCTAATGCAGAGCGGGTATTAAACGCCGCTAAAAAATTAATAGCGCATCAGTCTATTTTCGGGACTATTTTTGAATTTAATGACTTAAGCGAATTAATTACGCGCTATGACAAATCTGTGATTCAAGATTTAAAGCTTGAAAATATAAGCGACGAAGAATGTGAAAAAATATTAAACATGACACCCAAGCCGTTTAAAATGTTAGGCGGCCCGCTTGTAACTCTGCGTGTGTTTAAAACTCCGTCGGGTGTAAAAGCATATTTTGTATTTCATCATTTGGCGATGGACGGCTCAAGCGTGCAGCTCGTGATGCGCAACTTTGTAAAAGCTTATTTTAATCAGCCAATGGACTTGGATACTTATTACTCTTATCTTCAGCTTCAGGACGATAATTTAAAATCTAAAAGCTTTAAAGATGCCAAAGAATATTATAAAAATAATTATTAGAACATAGACTGGTGCGGCAATATTGTTCCTGATAAAGACGAGCCTGGCAACACTAACGGCGTTATTCCGATTCCTTTTAACATCGCTCCGAAACTAATGGCCGAACTTGAGAAGCGTCACGGCACATCACGGAATGAATTTATCTTGACAGCAATCATTTTAGCTCTGCATAAAATAGAAAATAAAGATAATGTTATGAGCAGCTTCGCTTTTCATAACCGAGTTGAAAAGTACAGCAAGAACGCCGGCGGCTTAACATTACTTTTAGTCCCGGTGGGCGTTAATTTAAAAACATGCAAGACGCTCAATGACTTATACAAAGCCGTGCGCAAAAAATCTATAGACGGCTTAGCCGCGAGTACTTACGACTGGCTTGCAAAACGCACAAATCCGTTTGTCGACGAAGTCTTATTGTATGTATATGAGACAGCTTCGATAACAGGCTATAAGTTCTTTGACGAGATCGGCGCGAAGTTCAAGGCGTTATTAAACACAAGCAACGAGGCGGCATTACGCTTGACAGTTCTGCAAATTTTCGAGAAGCCTAATGAAATAACCGGCATAGTTGCGTATATGACTAATAAATATAGTGAACAAAAAATGACGCGCTTCGCCGAGACCGTAGGAAATATTATAAATAAAATGGCGCAGGTTCAAGACAGTTCAAGCGTCAGCATAGCCGAGATTTTGAATTTTTAATTAGATTTTAAATTTAAATTATGATTGATAAACTCCCCGGGCTTTCGGGGAGTTTTATTATAATTTAAATTTTAATTTAATATGCTGTAAAATAAAGCTGAATAAATTTAATTAATTTTATAAATTATTATAAATTTTATAAATTAAAGGAGCATAATCTATTTTGGCGAAAAAATTTTTTGCGTTGATTTTAATTTTATTTAGCTTGAGCTTGAGCAACGCAGCTCGTGCGGCTGACACTCCGCCCGATCCTGTTCACGCGTACTCAGACGTCATAACATATGAAGAAGCTGACGAGATTTATAGAAATTGGCAGTCAGGCCACTACGCCGACGAATATTTTTATCAGCTCCGCGACGTCTCCGGCAACTACGACCGCCATACGATAGCCGGCAGTCAGTGGTTCGCAATCGTTCCCGAGAACTGGTTCAGATATTATTATTACGATACTGAACATGACGACTACAGCGACGGACTTTATGGAGTGTTCTGGCGGACTTTGGGCGGCGAAGCTCCGACGGTAAATATAGTAACATCGGCAGATTTGCTCTATGACTTCGGCTATGTTTATATCGACGAGCCAGAGCCGTATCCTGCTTCGTACTATCATGACGCGGCAATGGATCCGATTATGAATTTATTTTTAGTGATTAAAGAGGGCAGCGGCGAATTTAATATTGATTTCGCAAATCATTACGCGCGGCACTTCCCCTACTGGTGGCGCAGTACAGGAAGCAATAACGTCTATTTCCCGTCGTCAAACGAGAGAGTTTATCAGTATGATTCAAGCGCGAAAAAAATTTATGATTTAAGCTCGCCTAAAAATACTTTATATACTATCTCAGGCGACAACGAAATTTATTCCGGAACTTCTACTACTTTAGTATATACTATTTCAACTGATGTCGGCGCGGTGCTCGAGACGTCCGGCGACATCGCATATACTTACACGACAAACACAACGGGCTACGTTGATGTTTATGATGCGAACAGCGTATGGGTCTATCGAGTCAACACATCCGACGGCTATATTTATCACACGTCACGCACAGTCCGCGAGGATTTGAACATGACGCTTGAAGATTATTCCGTGAGAGTTACGCCCGACCAAGCGCAGGACGTCGCGCCGGAAAAATCTTTACACGCAAAATTTAATATAGCTGCGCAAGACCCGACAGAATACGGCAGTAAAAAGGGAACGTTAAGCTTCAGGCAGAGCGCAAAACTTGACACCGGCTATTCAGGCTGGCGTGAGAACTCGTTAATTCCGATTGTCGTTGCAAATGTCCATGACGGCCCGGCATCTGACCCGGGCAACGAATTATATTTTGACATGATATTAAGCAGCACGAGCGGCGATATATTAAACAGAATTAAATTCAGATGGGGAGCTGACGAAGATTTAACGCAGGACTTAGGCAATATATTCTTAGCGTCAAGTGCTAATACTAACGCGCCGCAGTATAGTTTAGAAACGCGCATCACGAACAGAACCGGCACGCGCTATAGAGTTCAGCGTTACGACAGTCTCGGCTGGAGCGAGAACGTTTTATCTCAGGACACGGGAAATAATTTGCCTGCTCACTGGATGTTTGACTTGACGAGCGACGGCTACCAGAGCTTGCCGGCTAAGTTCTATCTCGACAGCCACAGCCAGATTGCCCCGGGATTAATCACTGTATATAATGGCAGCATCGACATGACTTACGGCACAAGCAAGTCGTTCAGACTTTACCCGTTTAATTCAAGCACGTATAAAACTTTGACGCTCTCGTATCAGCGTATTAGAGACATGAACGCGACCGCACAAGTTTCCGTAAGTTATAACGCAGGGACTGCAAGCGCACGCGGCCTCGACTTTGAAGAGGGATTTGTTGACAGAGGCTACTCAGGCAGTCAGTCATACAGAAACACGAGCGAAAAATTAGAGGAGATAATGGGCTTGCCGCCGAAGATGCTCACGGGCAGCGCGAACTTAGGCGAATTATATTCAGCTGTTGCGTCCGGCACTTCGCAGTATCCGAACATGGGAACATCGCGCTATTATCCCATAAGATTTGAAATTACTAATAATTTAATACCCATAAGCCATGATTACGAGACTGTGACGTCTTATGACGCGTCCGGCGACGCAATCGGCTCGGTAGATATAGATTTAGGGCCTTCTGAAATTCCGTTATTGCCCGTGACGATACGCTTTGAAATTCCGAGAGGCGACGAGTTATTAACAGAGACGAACTGGGCGAAGCTTTATGACACGTCTAATGCTCAGACTTTATTGCAAAGATTTATGCAGTTCGGAAC
>JAFSNU010000304.1 GCA_017447325.1 Synergistaceae bacterium
CAGGCGCGTTTATTATGGCGAAAGTTTACGGTTATGCGAGGATTAGCACTCACCAACAGAATATCGAAAGGCAGGTTAGAAATATTTTGAGCGAAGATAAGGACGCTATAATTGTTCGCGAGACTTACACGGGCAAAATCATTTCACGGCCAGAATTTGAAAAGCTTTTAAAGACAGTAAAGCCGGGCGACACGCTGATATTTGATAGTGTATCACGCATGAGCCGCAATGCTGAAGAGGGCTTTAAACTGTATAAAGAGCTTTATACGAAGGGCGTGAATTTAGTATTTTTAAAAGAGCATATTATCGATACGGACACCTACAAAGAGCAATTAGAAAAGTCTAAAAAACGTTTTGAAGTAACGACAGGGGACGGTGCGACAGATAAATTAGTCAACACTATACTTGATGCGCTGAATGAATATATATTGAGCCTTGCGGAAAAACAAATCTATTTAGCGTTTGAGCAAGCTCAAAAGGAAGTTGACGATTTGCGGCAGAGAACGCGCGAAGGAATTGAAACGGCGCGGCGCAATGGTAAGCGCATTGGTACACCGGCGGGATCTGTCTTGCATGTCAAGAAGAAAGAGCCGATAAAAGAATTAATTAAAAAGCACTCCAAAGACTTTTTGGGTACGTTGAACGATAAACAGGTTATCGGAGTTATTAACAGCGAGGGCTTGAGCGTATCAAGAAATACTTATTATCGATATAAACGCGAGATAGTCACGGAGTAAACGAGAGCTATGATAAACGCGTTAAGCTAACTTAATATTTGAGCCTGTAAGTTTGCGAGAGCTTGCAGGCTTTTTATTATGCACTTGGCCGGAGAGCGTTCAGATATTAGAGAATGAGCCGCGAGAATTTTCCGGTAAAGCATCACAATACGGATAGCACAGGCAAAAAACGGGTGATAGGACTATTTAGATTAACGCGGCAATATAATTTATCCTTAAATTAGAGCGAGACCGTCACGCCATTTATAGGTAAGACTTTAAAACTTGCTATTTAGAGTTATTATAATTATATAAATACAATAATTATTTATTTATAATAATATTAAATATGTTATAATTAAAATATTATAATAAATAAAGGAGTGATATAAATATGAGCGATATTATAGCCTTAATAACTAAAAAAGGCGGAAGCGGTAAGACTACCACAGCGCAAGCCTTAACCGCAGGCTTTACAGCTAAAGGGCTAAAAGTGTTAGCGGTTGATTTAGACGGACAGGCAAATTTAACTTATTCAATGGGCGTAAACGCTGATGGTGTAACTATATTTGACGTATTAACCGGAGCGGTTAATATTAGGGACGCTGTACATCATACGGACAGAGGCGATATAATCACGGCTAACTCACGTCTTGACTTGGCCGATATGAAGTTGACCGGTGCGGGGCGCAACTTGCTTTTAAAAAACGTTTTAGAGGGCTTACGACTTGAATACGATTTAATAATACTCGATACGTTACCATTCTTTGGAGTACTTACATTAAACGCATTAGCGGCATCAAACGGGGTCATCATACCGGCAAAAGCTGATGTATTTAATTTAAATATGTTTAAGAGAACTTGCGACATGCTTAATTCTGTTCATCAAGCACTTAACGCTGATTTAAAGCTCTATGGAGTTTTGCTAACTCACTTTAAGCCGAATACTAAAAACACGCGAGATTTATTAGGCTTATTTGAGCAAGAAGCAAAAGAACAGGGGACGCACATATTTAACTCAAAAATACGCGAGACCGTAAGCATTCAGACAGCGCAAGCTATGCAGAAAGATATTTTGACATATCAGCCTAAAAGCAACGCAGCACAAGACTATAACGCATTTATTGACGAGTTAGAAAGTTTAATCAAGAATGGAGATAATAACAATGGATAGCGTAAACGATGAACTTATTAATGGCGGGAAAAATCCAGTAGGGCGGCCAAGGACGGACGGCGAAAAGAAAAAGCATTTTACTTTATCACTGACGCCGACGCTAATATCACGGCTGAATAAAGCTGTTGCGCGTAAACAGTTAGAGACAGGCGATAAACAAACGTTATCGGGGCTAATTAATGAGTTCATAGAAAAAGGATTAGCTGAAATGGAATTAGATAATTAAATAATTATTATAATTATAATATTATTAAAATTATTTAATTATAAGGCGTATTTTATTACAACAGGAATTTTAATATGGCTTTATCTCATAGACAGCAAGCCTTTATAGAGAATTATACAGGCAACGCTACTGAAGCGGCCAAGCTTGCAGGGTACAGTGAGGCAACCGCGTATTCGTCAGGGCAAAGACTACTCAAGCAGCCGCAGATAGCCGAGGCGATACGGGCAAGAGAGCAGGAGCGTCAAGCCCCGAATATTGCCAATAGAGAGCAGCGACTTGCATTTTGGACGGCGGTAATGAGAGACCCCGACGAGAGTACGCGCGACCGACTCAGAGCGTCAGAGTTATTAGCAAAAGCACAGGGCGACTTCTTAATCAAAATCGCTGAAGAGAGCGAGACTCATATTGATTTAACGGCGGCGGTTAGGCTTGTATTGCTTGAACGGGACGCTGAAAGACAGCGCAAAGAGGAATATTAATTATAGAAGACAGGGCAAAGCATTTAGTAAAGTAATTTATCCTTTTGAGCTTTAAACACAGCCTAACGCGCGATTTAAAGCGGTTAGTTACGATTAAAAAAGAAATTGCCGGAGACTAAAGCCCCTCCGGCGTAATTTTTATCATGAATTTTGTGAATAAAAATTCGAAATATTTTTGCTAAATAGCGCAAAATGCTATGTTCGTACTTGCTAAAAAACAAAATATTATGTATTATATAGATAAATAAGATTATATCGCGCTTTAGCGTGATATAATGCGGGGTAAGGGATTTAAAAGAAAAAAGAAAGATAGAATTATGAATTATGATTATGAAATAAATTAAAAAGAGATAAATTAAAAAAATAGCCCTTGTTCGTTTGAGTTTGGCGACACGAGCGAACAGGGCGAGGAAACAACAATAAAATACGAGCAACGAGAGTTAATCACGTTAAAAGTGTCTAACTCTTATCAACTCTTATTAACTTCATTTATTTTTGTTGCCTTCAATTTATCACAATTTATTTCAGGGTGTCAAGTTTTATTTTTGCAAGTGGTAAGAAAGGAGAAATTAAAAATGAGCAATTTTTTGACAATGAAAGAGCTTGCGGCGCAGCTCAAGGTTACAAAAGCAACTCTTTTTTCACTAATGAAGCGAGGACAATTCCCAGCCGGAATAAGAATAGGCCGGTGCAGGCGTTGGAATATCGACGAGATTGACAGATGGGCAGAAGCTCAGCAGGAGGCTTAATCAAGATGTTATTAAAAGATTTTAAACTTGTCAAAAGTCTTGATGAATTGCGGACGTTAGGCTATGAACCCGACGATTTTACGCGGGTAGCTTTTGAGCGCGGAGCTGAAATCGGCTTGCTAATTGGCGAGGACGACTCCGCCATTGTTGTAGCAAGCAAGCCAGCTCAGGAGGCGCAGCATGTTTAAAGGCTTACGGAAATTAAGCAAGGCCGAGGCGTTAGAATATGCAAAATATGACGGCGTTGTTAAAGCAGCGTTAGACCTTAATATTGATATGTTTGTAATCAATGAGACTGAAGACGACTTAGATATTGCGCTTGCGATATTGCCTAACAACAAGGCCTAAAATGAGTGTTGAAGTCTTGATTTTAGTTTTAATCGATTTTATGCGGACTATTAGCGCAGAGCCCGTTTGTTGGCGGCGGGCTTATGCGCTCTTATTCAGATTTTAAGTTTGGAGATTTAATCATGTTTAGCTTTTTAGCTGTTATAATAAGCAAAGCGGCTCAAAGCTTAAATGTCATTAAGTCATTGAGCCGCTATCAACCGCAGGAAAATTATATCACTTTTCTGCGGAAATTTGCAACGCGCATTTTTAGCGCAGAAAGGAGATAGTGTTTATGAGTTTTATTGAAGTACCAGAACGCGACATCAGAGAGCAAGCCGAGCATTTTATCTATGCGACAGTAGAGCCGCGCGACAACGTCGATTTAATTCTTGACGGGAAGAAACACCGTATAGCTCTTGTTGGAGATAAAGGACGCGAGCAAAGTGGCGAATATCGTTTTTATACGGATAAACACCCGGCGGGACGTGTAATTGATTATCGTAATGGGATTTATGAGAAATGGAAATTTGATTTTCAAGCTCTCAAAGATAGCCAGCCGAATATATATGCTCAGTCGCAGACCAAAGAATTTAAAGCCGAGGCTAAGCGCAGCAGACAAGAACGCGAGGAACGGGAAGCTAAAGAGCGTCAAGAGGCTTTAAAAAAGCTAAAAACAATATGGGACGCAGCTCAACCGGCAGTATTAGAACACCCGTATTTAAGGCGGAAGAGCATGCAGATTTACGACTTCCGACAGGGTAAAGGGAATATATTATTAGTTCCAATATATGACATAGAGCATAACTTCCGAGGCCTCCAGAGCATTAATAAAGAGGGCGGGAAGTTGTTTGCCGGAGGAAGTGACGCGTCCGGCGCGTTTTATGTATTCGGTGGATTTAATTTAAAGAGCGACGAGAATATTGTTGTTTGCGAGGGCATAGCCACAGGAGCAGCAATTTATGAAGCTATAAAAGCTACACAGCCGGAAGCTCTTTCAAATATTAAAATCGTTGCGGCTATGAATTGCGGCAATCTACTTAAAGTATGCACAGCTATTCAAAACAGGTTCAAGCCTAAATGTTTACTTGTTGCAGCCGACGACGACAGCAGAAGCCCTAAACATAAAGAAAAAGGCGATAACCCAGGTGTTGAACACGCTTTAGCTTGTGTTAAATCGGGTGCAGCAAATGACTATGTTATACCGCCGTTTGATAACTTTGATTTTGATGAAGAGGGCGCGACGGACTTTTGGGATTTTGATAATGAACACGGACACAAAGAGACAGCGCAATTTATCTTAAATGCTATAAAGGAAGCCACGCCAGAACCGTGGATTATGTCAGCTCAAGACTTATTAGATACTTATACGCCCACGGAATGGCTGATAGAAGATTGGTTGCCGGAACAGTCACAGACTTTATTATTTGGAGCAAGCGGCGCGGGTAAATCATTTATTACGCTTGACATGGCCGCAAGCATAGCTTGCCCAGATATAGCAGATTGGCACGGACTAAATATTGAACATGGCTCAGTGCTTTATCTTTGTGGAGAAGGGCGCAACGGGCTGATTAAACGCCTTAAGGGTTGGACGCAATATCATGAAATAGAGAAAATAGACAATTTATATATTACGAAAAGCCCGATTAATATTAATGATGATAATGCAGCTAACATGATTATTGACGAGATAAATAAACGTAAAATTCAAGGGCTGAAGCTGTTTATTATCGATACACTTAATAGACATTTCCAAGGCAACGAGAACGACGCGGGCGAGGCCAGCCGATTTTTAAATCAGATTTTAGCAGTGCAGACCGAATTAAAATGCGCGTCGCTGATAGTTCATCATAACGGAGTGGCCAGCGATGCGCAAGACCGAGGCCGAGGCTCAAGCGCATTCAAGGGCGCGGTAGATATGGAACTAAAAGTCACGCATTCAAAAGTGGAAAATACTGACGGTATAAACTTCTTTGTTGAGCTATCACAGACAAAGAATAAAGATGACGAACTCAAAGAAGCGTTGACGTTTAAGCGCGTCAGTTTGCCGTTAAACAACTTTCACTATAAGAACGGCAGGCAAGTTTATACGGCTGTTTTAGAGCGGCAGGAAGCTCCGGATAAATCTAAATCATCAAGCGCGAAAAACGAGGGAACTAAATTAACTCCGAAGCAGGCAAAAGCTCTTAACTCTTATGTCAAAGCAGCTCAAACAGCAGGAATATTTACGGACGGCGGGAATAAATTCTATGGTATCAGATTTGAGAATTGGCGCACGGAATATTATAAACAATCGTCAGCCGATACGAACGAGGGGAAGAGGAAAGCATTTCAAAGAGCAAGGGAAATGTTGACGGAAGAGTTAAATATTTTAATCAGCGAGAGCGACGGTAAGACAGACGGTAAAGGGAATGATAATTTTATTTACCGACCGCAAGGTAAATTTAGCGAGTATATCGAGACGGCAGGACTAAAAGATGAGTGGGCGAAAATCACTCCAACATCAAGAAGCGAGAGTATTTAAATCAATTAATCGACGCATAAAATTAAGTTTGTCTAAATATCAAAAATCAAACTTTTTATTGGTCAAAAAATTCAAGCGGGACATTTTGACCAATGGAATTTTGTCCCGCTTAAAAAGTTTGACGGGACAAGCGGGACAAGCGGGACATTTTTTATAAAGAATTTTTGTCCCGCTTAAAAGCTCAGTAATTATCGGCATTTAATAGTTAAGCGGGACATTTTTAAAGAACTAAATTGAGTTTGATTGTCCCGCTTCCGCACAAACTTTTTTCAAGCGGGACAAGCGGGACAGAGAGTCTATAGACTCTCCCCGCCCGCTAAAAAGTGTCCCGCTTAATTTTTGTTTGAATGTTTTCAAAGGAGAGTTTTATGATTGGAGAGAAAATTGTAAAAACATGCGAAGAGGTAGGATTGAAATTAGGATTAGATAAGAACGGGAACATTACTATTGACGGCGAAGCTAAAGTAGTAGAGCGGGTACGGCGCAAACTTGCTAAAAACGAAGGGCTTAATGCTGAAGTGATGGCGATATTACGCGCGAAAGCGGCAATAGAAGAAGAGAGACCGCAAACGCAAGAGCAGCAGCTTACGCTGGAGGAAGAGCAAGCGCAACAGACTGAAGCTGAATGTGAGAGCGGCGGGCTTGAGCTTGACGGCGTAACGGCTTGCATAAAAGCATTAAGAGGCTTGGCCGAGGGGCAAAAGTCTAAATTAAAGGGCTTTATCGCAGCTTGTCAGCGCAGGGGCTTGAAACTTATAGCCGACAGTAAGCGGCGCGTTTATCTTGAAAGAGTTGACGGAGAGCCGATAACTGGCGATATTTCAGACCTTTTCACGTGGATATTCGGCTTTAGTGAATGCGCGTTACTCGTTTTTATAGGAACGCAAGACTCAGATATTGCCGACGAATTGAACGATACAGCTATACGCGTGAATACTGATTTATTCACAGCGGCAGCCTTAATGATGGAGTTGAAGCGAGATTTATATATTGACAGTTGTGCAGACTGGAATTTTAAGCCGCGAAATTTACCGCCGAAGCAAGAGCCGAAAAGCGACACCGACACAAGCGATACCACGCTCCGAATATTTGAAGTTGAAAATCAACGCGGCGAGAGATTTAAATTTCAAGTGTCTTGCATTGATGAAGCATTGCCGGACGCGTTGATAGGCTTGCGAGTTATAAGCGAGTATGATTTTAACGCAGGGCAATTCAGACCGCCGGATGCGTCACTTATTACCGGCGATAAAACAGATTGACCGGCGGGCAGATATGAGATAGTTATTAGGGCGTTGGATTTTGCCGACGCTATTTTATTTTGTCCGTAGCTACAGCCGAGGCCGTAACTCATAGCCGGAGGCTTATCTGTTTTAGACCTGTTATCAGGCGAGATTTGTCATGCTGTTTTGCCGCTGTTGTTATTCAGCCGACGGCGTATATTATTTAGAGGCCTTTTTATTATTCACGCTCAAGCCATTTTAAACGGCCATTAAGGCCAGTCAAGCGAGAGCGGCAATATGATTTATCCTTCTCTTTTGCCTGAATGACCCTCAGAATTTCTTACGTTCATTTTTCATCATGAATTTTCACGGCCAGCGTCCGGCAACTCGTCAGATAAAAGAAGAGAGCCGGAGCGTGATGTGCGATTATGAACAGGGGACAAAATGTCACCCGAATAAAAAGCGAGGCGTGAACTGTAACCGAATTGACCACAGTTGAACGAGAGCTAAAGAGCATAAGTTCACGGCGTAAGCATTTTCAATATAGCTCAAATTAAGCCGAGTTGATATAAAGCATTAAGCAACATGGCGCGAGGGGCTTTCAATTTGAAAACTCCATTCCGCGTTCAATCTGACCGGTTAATCGACAGACCGACAAAACTGGAAGAGGGGCGCGGGTTGCGCTACATATTTTAGAGCTTGAATAAATTGAACTTGAACCGAATTGACGCGCGTTGACAGGCCGGAGAGATGAAGGGGGTGGGGGATAAATTGTCATCTCCTTTAGAGCTTGAAATAGTTTGAGCCTTTAAGGGCTATGCTGATAATGCGCTGTAAATCTCAACTTTTTTCAACTTGCAGACGGCGTGATGTGCTGTTATGAGCTGAAATAAAATCCAAATTATGGAGAGCGGAGAGCTTTTAAACATGGCCGGAAGTTGTGTCAGCGTCAAGAGTTATGTTGATTAAGTATATTATTAGGGCGTATATCTAAACGTTTATTAACTTCAAGAATAACGAGGCCGCCGAGATTTAATAGTGTACGGCGTGAATAGATGGACTATAAAGCAGGGCAAGCGAGGCAGTGAATATAATTTATCCTTTAGAATAAAAAGCAAGCGCAGGGCGTGAATTATGCGAGAGCTGAAAAGCTTTTCAGGTTATTTCAGGTTCAGCGCGAGAAATCTATTATTGCAGGCCGGAGAGCTTGATTAATTTATCGCCGATTTTTCATTAAAAACTTCACGGCTAAAAAAGAGTATAAAAAATAACCTGTATCTATTTCGTGTAAAAAGTCTTGACAAAATTCAAATGAACGAGTATTATTTTTAATGTAATTTGATACGAACGTTAGAAGTTACACAACGTTAATATTAATCAGAAAGGGCAGGCGCGTTTATTATGGCGAAAGTTTACGGTTATGCGAGAGTTAGCACTCAGCAGCAGAATATTGAAAGGCAGGTTAGAAATATTTTGAGCGAAGATAAGGACGCTATAATTGTTCGCGAGACTTACACGGGCAAAATCATTTCACGGCCTGAATTTGAAAAGCTTTTGAAGACAGTCAAGCCCGGCGACACGCTGATATTTGACAGTGTTTCAAGAATGAGCCGCAACGCTGAAGAGGGCTTTAAACTG
>JAFSNU010000305.1 GCA_017447325.1 Synergistaceae bacterium
CTCATAGCTTCACTCCCTTTAATAAATTTTTTGCAATAAAAATGCCCTGACTTAAAAATTAAATCAGGGCTTATAGTTTGGTGTTTTTATGGCAGAGCTTGTTTACTTCTTTGAATATTTTAATAATGCTTCTTCAACTACAAAAACATCTAAATTTAAAATATCAGCTAACTCGTCAGAGTTTAATTCTTCTCCTGTGGCATCTAAAATAAATTTTGCTTCACGTGCAATTTGCTCATCAGATATTTTTCTTGGACTGCGGCTATGCTTTTCAACTATCTCATCAAAGTTTTCGAATGCCGCATCCAAGTCTGCCGGCGAAATATATTCCTGTAAAAGATTTGCATAATCATCTAAATAACGCATCGTTTTGATTGCGCCGCGAAGCGCGGTTGTTAAAATTCGCTGCTCTTCTGTAATATCTAACATATCTTTTCAGCTCCCAAAGCCGTTAAATTAACGCTTAAGCCGTCTATTTTGATTAATTTTTCATTTAGCATTTCTGCCAAAACCGTATCAACTATCTTTTTATTAAGATTATAATGCTTACAAAAGTTATCTACAGTAAACGCCGCGCTAAAAATAACTCCCAATCCATGACGGACTACTTCCATTAAAGCCTTTATTGCAGCTCGTCTATCCGCCTCGTCAAGCTGCTTTTTAGCTTCTAATAATTCAGATAAAACAGACATTTAATCTTTTCTCCTTATATTAATTTAATTTATAATTAATTACGCTAAAAAACTAAAAGAAAGGAGAATGATAACATGTCCGATAAGCAACAAGAGCCGCAGCGTGTCGAAGTGCGCAAAGACCATAACCCGCCACGCGAACTCCGCAGACCGGAGCATTCGCAGGACTTGCCTGAAGACTAATCATTATCATGGGGCTTTTGCAGCTCTCTGAATTTTCTGCGCAGCCGTTCCTCATTCCTTTTGCTCTTTGCTGCGCTCCATTCAAAGAACTCAATCACTAACCCCGAATTATGATTAATCCAGCACGTGCGGGGCTGATTCTTGAGAAATTTATCGAAGTTAGGGTCAGCCTCGCACAATTCAAGACGAGTTAAGCTAATTTCTTTCTCCGTCTCAGAATAGCCGTTCCACCAGCCTACTAACGCATTATCTCTGTCGCCTGTTAAGCTATAAACTCTGACAAGCGTCGGGCCGGAAAATTTTTCTTCTTCAGCTTCAGCTGTATCTTCCAGCTCTTTATTATCAGGCTCTCTTGTGCTTAACTCATCAACTATCCAACGCAGCGTACTCTCACAAGCCTCTTGCGGGGCTCGGTTTAATATTTTACTGGCGCGCTTTGAAAATTTTTTCGTTAAACTCCAGCCTTTTTCGCTTGCCAAAGCCCATAACGCTCCGGATAACAGCGAGAATAAACAAAGTACAGCATAAGAAACCCAAAATTTAAGTCCAACACTAAGCACTCCTTGCATCTCGCCTTCTTGCTTTTCTGGTAAAGCTAAAGCATCCGGCGAAATCCAATTAGCTAAAAACGGTGCGTATGTTAAAAATCTGTTCAAAAGATACAGCAAGAAAAACGCCGACATAGCCAATAATAAAGCTATAGCAGCCTGAGTAAGCTCGCCGCGCTTGTCTATATCTTCCTGCACAATGCGCTTAAACACCCACAGCCCTAAAAACCCCGGCAATAAACATATTATTAATTCTGCAAATGCTAATGACATTTATTGTTTACCTAAAACGCTCTTGGTATTCTTTGCGCGCTAAGTCTAAATATTTTTTTGTCCAATAAATCACTGTCGCTTCATCAGGCATTATGTTAGGCTCATAATCGGGAGCATCAATAATTTCCTGTAGTTCCTGTATATTTTGTTCAAGCTCTTGAATAGTAGCATGTATTGCCTTTTTATCCTTATTGTTGATATATTCATCATAAAACACATCAGGACTCATCATCATTTTTTGTTTGTCGCCTTTCCTTGCTTAAATCAAGTAACCTTTGTCCAACTATTTTTGCTATAGGACGCGGTGATTTGTTGTTTTGATATTCGCCCCAAGCTTCAGCTATAAATTCTCGTATATTAGTATTAGAATAACACGATAAGGAATTTTCCATTGCCTCAACGCCTAATTTTTTGCAACTCCTAAACAAAGCAATGATTTGCTTGTCTTTGCTCACATTTAAAGAAAAATCTATTAAATGCCCAATCTCATGGTCAATTATCGCCTTTATGGTCTCACAACCGATAGGCCTAAATTTTGATGCTACGTCTTTAACTAAATTTTTCTTGCTATTTATTATACCATCAATTGACAGCTTATCAATATTAAGCCCTATTCCTAATGGATTTTTATTAGACGTAATAGCATACGCTTGAGCATAATGTTTCCAGTTTCTTATCATTTTTTGCATACTGCCCACATAATCTAACGTTTCAAGCTCAGGAAATAAATTTTTAGCATTCATAACTCCAACTATAAGCTCATTCACCGCGCTTATATCAAGTCCGCTAAAATCAGCCCGCTTTGCAATTCCTAAATTAACAGCAAGCTCATTAGCCTCTTCAATAGTCTTAGCTTCAGGGATATTCCCATTTGTTTTATTATTAGCATTATCAACGATAGGAGTTTCCAAGTCAAGTATTTTATCACTATTATTTTCTACCGCAGATACGCTTTCTCTAACTATCTCCGTCATCACGAGCGTACACCGACAGCGTCCATGAAACGGCGGCAAACTTTGCCCGTTCTCTGCAAGGCGTCTAACCTCAGAAGCTGTGACTATGCGGTCAATAGGCTTCTTGTCTTTCGTCTCGGGCGTTGCCTCCGGAGCTTTAGTCTGCCACGGCATAGCAGCCTTAAAATCTTCCGGATTAGTTATGTCTAACGCGTGATTTATATGCTCCCGCGTTTCTGCAACACTAAAGCGCGTCCCGCTTAACGTGCCGCAAATGTCACACATACGCCCATCATCTACTGCTAATATCTCATACTCAGCGATGCCAGCCTCTTCCATTCCGGCAATGCTCCCAAAGCTCCGAGCTCTAACTAAAGCACTCGACGCAACTACATCAAAATACGAGTAGCCTTTCGGACTAACGCTGCCGAGCTCCTGCTTTAAATTCTCAGCTAAAGCGTCGCGCCCGAGCCCTTCGTCTAAAGCCTGCTGCGTAAGTTCAGATATTTTAGAGCCGATATGTTTGCCGTAATGCTCACCAAGCCAAAAACAATTATGGCGCGTCAATACGTCAATAGCCTTTCTGTCAGCCAGCGACAACGCGCTCTTTAAATCTTTATTTAAATTAAATAAGCTTTTGCCCAATATATAAGCGTCTTCGATACGCTCGCGCATAAG
>JAFSNU010000306.1 GCA_017447325.1 Synergistaceae bacterium
ATGATCCGCAAAGTTTAATCGAGCGGGAAGCAGTGCTGCGCGATATTATTAATCGCTGCGCCGGAACTGAAGAGGCCGAGAACGCTTACTGGTCGCTTGCTGATTTGTATCTTGACGCGTTTAATGAGCCTAATGAAGAAAAGGCGTGCGAGATTTTAGAGAAATATTTGTCGCGCTATGCTGACTCAAGATGGGCGGTTCAGGTTAAGTGCCGGCTGCTTGCTTTATATTCAGGCAATGCAGACAAGACCGAAAGAGCTTTAGAGTTAAAACGCGATCTTGAGCGCGGCGGTGAAATTCCAAATTTATTAAAGGCAAATTTAAGGGCGGCAAAGTAATTTTTGAAGCTGTATATATAAATAGATAAAGTTTTAAGGACTGATGATTTGAATATGAATATTAGCGTTGATGTTGTGTTGTCGCAGAGCGAGCCTTTGACTTGTGAGGCTGATATATGGCTTGTGATAGATATTTTGCGCGCAACAAGCGTTATATCGCGTTGGTTTGAACTTGGCGGCAAAATAATTTACCCGGTAATAGAGCCGGAGGACGCGTTAAAGTTAGCTGAAAAATTAAAAGCTCAGGGCGAGACGCCGTTATTAATGGGCGAACGCCATGCTGTTTTAATTGACGGTTTTAATCTTGGCAACTCGCCGCTTGATTTAAAGCCTGAAATTATAAATAAATATTCTTGCGCCGTAATGTCAACAACTAACGGCACGGCTGCGCTTAATACCGCGTTTAAAAACAATAAGCCTGTAATATCAGTTTGCGCTCGCAACGCAAAAGCGGCTGTTAAATACGCGTTAAATTATTTAAATAAAAATAATGAATTTAAAATCGGTATTTTATGCTCAGGCCGTCATAAACGCACGGCTTGGGACGATACTTTATGCGCCGGATTATTGATAGAGATATTAAAAGATATTTGCGGTAATAATTTAGTAATCGCGGACTGCGCGAGGCTCTCGCTGGAGTTATGGCAAAATCACAAGCATGAATTTTATAATTCTATAATGACGGCGGAGCACGCAAAATTTCTTGATAATTTAGGCTTTGGCCGCGATATAAAATTTGCATGTGAGATAGACGCCGCGCAAGTTGCGCCGGTATTATATTATAATGAGAACTTAGACAGTATTTATTTAAAAAATTAAATTTTGGAGCTTGGAGGAAAAATTTTTGAAGACTATATATTTAGACTGCTTCGCGGGCATTGCGGGCGACATGTTTATAGGAGCGTTATTAAATTTAGTTCCGTCTGATAAGATTTTGCGCGACGGGCTTAAAAAGTTAAAGGCTCTTGCGCCGGAAGAATATGAATTAGTTATAGAGCGCGACGTAAAAAATTCTATTGCTGGGATAAATTTTGACGTTATAACTCACGAACATTCACATCATCACGATCATGAAGAGAATGAACATGAACACGAGCATTCACATTATCACATTCACGATCATGAACACGCAGAGCATGAGCATCATCATCACGAGGGCTGCCCGCACGCTCACGAACACGAGCATTCGCATAATCATATTCATGAACTTAATGAACATGATCATGAACACGAACACGGCGAGCATTCTCATTCGCACGTACACAGGCATTTAGCAGATATAGAGAAGATGATATTTGAGAGCGAGCTTTCGGACAGAGTGAAGCGCGAGGCAATACGCGCGTTCTCGTTATTAGCTGAAGCCGAGGCTCACGTTCACGGCACAACACCCGACAAAATTCATTTCCACGAGGTCGGAGCGGTTGACTCGATTATAGACATAGTCGGAGTGTTTATATTAATGGAAGCGTTGGACTGGCCAAGAGTTTTAAGCTCGCCGGTTAATGTCGGTTCTGGGACTGTGACCTGCGCTCATGGCGTGCTGCCCGTGCCAGCTCCTGCGACTGAATTTTTATTACACGGTCTGCCTGTGTTCTCGAAAGGCGAGCCGATGGAACGCACTACTCCGACCGGAGCGTTATTATTAAGAATTTTAGCCGACGGCTTTACTCAAGATGTCCCGCCCGGAAAAATTTGCGCGTCAGGCTTCGGCCTCGGCAATAGAACTTCGCAAGACATGCCTAATGTGTTAAGAGTGTTGCTGATGGACACGGGCAATGAAATTATAAACGAGTATGACGGCTTAGTTCATGAAAAACTTATTAAGCTTGAGTGCAATATCGACGACATGAATGCGCAGGACTTCGAGCCGGTGACTGAAAAATTATTTAAAGCCGGTGCGCTTGACGTTTGGACCGAAAGCATTTACATGAAGAAAGGCCGTCCGGCTGTTAAATTTTGCTGTCTCGCTAAGCCTGATAATGTCAAAGAGTTTGCAATTATAATTTTGAAAAATACAAGTTCGCAGGGCGTGAGGTTAATTGACGTTAACAGAGTGAGGCTTAACTGGCGCATTGAGAAATTTAAAAGCTCTTTGGGCGAGATTAATATTAAATTCACGTTTATTAATGATGAAGTTATCCGCAAAGTGCCGGAGTACGAGGATTTAAAGCGGCTTGCGGGCTTAAATAATTTGAGCATGTTTGAAGTTAGAAATTTAATAAATAAAGAAATATAAGACAGGAGGTCTTGTTATGTTTTTAAGTATTGCTGTAATTTTAGCGTTGGCTTTGTCGATAGGAATTAACGTGTGGCTGTTTATGCGCGGCAAAAAGCCGGCCGTCAAGCAGTCCATAATCTCGATAATTCAGACGAAGATTAAGGACGTAAACGAGATGGTCACGCTGCGCTCGTACTTTCAGGGCATCGCGTCGGACACTGAGACCGGCAAGAGCGTCATGGGAATTCGCGTTCCGGCGACCGGACGCAAATTTTTGGCCGTGTATTCGGGCGAGATAGTCTGCGGCTGCGACTTGGCCAATATAGATATTTCAGAACGTTTTGATTTGAATAAAGTAATAGTTAAAATCCCGCATAGCGTTATCATGAATATAAACGTCGATCCGAACGATATAAAAGTTTATCATCAGGCCAAGGGCTTATTTGCACCGGCCTATCAGCTCGACGATCAGAATTTAGTAATAGCCGCGAGCATTGAAGAGATGAGAGAAAAAGCGGTCGGCGAATGGGATTTGTTGACGCGCTCGGATGAAAATGCAAAGCGCAATTTAGAGGCGTTTATAAAGTCTTTAGGCATGGACGCTGAAGTCGAGTTTATTGAAGAAGCGGAAGCTGAAAAGGCCGAAGAGCAGGAAGTTAAAGAAGTTAAAGAACTTGAAGAAGTTAAAGAAATAAAATTAAATTTAAAATTAAATCAGGAGGAAGTTTTATAAATTATGAGTTTAGATTTTAAAGTCGCTGATTTGAGCCTTGCGGAGCACGGCCAGAATAAAATCGACTGGGCTTGGCAGTACATGCCGTCTCTGCAGTTTTTATATAATAAATATAAAGATTCGAAGCCGTTTAAGGGCGCAGTTATTGCCGCGTGTCTGCATTTGGAAGCTAAGACTGCGAATTTATTAATCACGCTTAAAAATTTAGGCGCGGAAGTCTCGGCGTGCGGGAGCAACCCGTTGTCAACTCAAGACGATATTTGCGCGGCTCTTGCTAAAAACGGCGTGCATGTGTTCAGCCACAGAGGCATGAACACGCAAGAGTATTTTGATTATGCAAAGACTGTATTAAGCTCAAAGCCGAATGTTATAGTTGACGACGGAGCTGATTTAATCGCGACAGTGCATAAAGACATGCCGGAATTAATAGCTAATATTTTAGGCGGTTCTGAAGAGACGACGTCGGGCGTTAAGCGTTTAAAGGCAATGAGCAATGACGGCGTGTTAAAGTTCCCGATGATTGCCGTTAATGACGCGTTGAGCAAATATTTATTTGATAATCGTTACGGCACAGGTCAGTCGGTGTTGGACGGCTTTATTCGCACGACTAATATGGTAGTCGCGGGCAAGACTGTTGTCGTAGTCGGCTACGGCTGGTGCGGGCGCGGCGTCGCTATGAGAGCTGCGGGAATGGGAGCGCATGTCGTAGTGACTGAAGTTGATCCGCATAAGGCCTGCGAGGCATTAATGGACGGCTTTAGAGTAATGAGCATGGACGAGGCCGCTGAAATCGGCGATATATTCTTGACTTTAACCGGCAATATTCATGTCATACGCAAAGAGCATTTTGAGAAGATGAAGAACGGCGTTGTGCTTGGCAACGCGGGACACTTTGACGTTGAGATCAGCAAGCCGGATTTAAATTCTTTAGCCGTAAAAGTCGTGAAGCTTAGAGATAATATCGACACGTATATAATGTCTGACGGACGGCGCATTAATTTATTAGGCGAGGGCAGATTGACAAATCTTGCGTGCGCGGACGGCCATCCGATTGAGATTATGGATTTAAGTTTCTCACTGCAGCTTGAGGCGGCTTTATATATTTATCAGGGCAAGATGAAGGACAAGGCCGCTGGAATTTACGCTGTGCCGATGGAGATTGACAGAGCTGTAATGAATTCTAAACTTGCGGCTTTAGGCGTTAATATAGATTCAATGACGCCTGAACAGATAGAATATATGAAGAGTTGGGAGGAATAATTTATGGCGACGTTATTTAAAGACGTATATATACTTGACGGCTCACGGGAAAAAGCGGCGTTAGGTCATGTTTTAGTCTCGAAAGGGCGCATTGTGTCGGTGCTGGACGCAAGCTTGGAGCCGCCAAGCGCAGATAAAATAATTTCAGGCCATAAGCGCATGGCGGTGTTGCCGGGCTTCGTGAATGCTCACACTCACGCGGCAATGACTTTAGTCCGCGGCTTGGGCGAAGAGTCGCCGCTTATGGAATGGCTTACGAAAAAAGTCTGGCCGGTAGAGGCTAAGTTAACAGCCGAGCATATTTACTGGGGAACTTACTCGGCTATATTAGAGATGCTTGCGACCGGAACGACTTGCTTTGCCGACATGTATTTTGAAATGGACCGCGTCGCTGAGGCGGCCTTGCAGTCGGGAATACGCGCGGCGTTGTGCCGGGGCGTAATGGCCGATGCAAATGATAAAGATAAAATTAATAGAAGCTTAAACGATAATTTAGAGCTTGCGGCGAAGTGGCACGGACGCGAGGGATTAATCACCGTGCAAATCGGCCCGCACGCGCCTTACACAGTGCCGTTTGACGACATGAAAAAAATCGCAAGCGCGGCGAAAGAACACGGCCTCGGCGTTCATCTTCATTATTTAGAGACTGAATTTGAATTAAATTATATTAAGAATGAATTAAAGACAAGCCCTGAAAATTATTTAATAGACACTGGCTTAATGGACGCGCCGCATTTAGTTCTTGCTCATGCAGTATATTTTGAGCCGGAGCTTGCGGATAAATTAAAGCTTGCTAATTTGACTTTAGTTCATAATCCGTGCAGCAATTTAAAATTAGGCTCGGGCGTTATGAAATTAAAAGAATGGCTTGCTAAAGACGCGGCGGTTGCGTTAGGAACTGACGGAGCGTCGAGCAATAATAGATTAGACATGTGGGAAGAGATGCGCACGGCTGCTTTATTGCACAAGGGCGTTAATAAAGACCCTGTTTGCGTGTCGGCTCTTGATGTTTTAAGAATGGCGACGTATGACGGTGCAAGAGCGTTCGGCTTTGCTCAGAAGGGATTAGTGCGCGAGGGCTGGATGGCTGATTTAGTTTTGGTTGATTTAGACAAGCCGCATTATATCGGCGCGAACTGCGATAATTTAGCGGCCTATATAGTCTATGCGGGCAGTTCGGCTGACGTGGCCGGAACGATGGTCAACGGCAAATGGCTTTACCGCAACGGCGATTTCCCGACGTTGGACAAAGTTGAAATTTTGCAGAGAGCACGCGCAGCGCGGGAAGAGATCACGCGTTAAATTTAAATTTTAAAATTAAATTAATTAAATAAAATTTATGGCCGCTTGATTATAAAATTATAAAAATAATCAGGCGGCTTTTGTTTTAAATATTAAAATTAAAATATTGCGTCAAAAAAATTTTCGTGATATATTGTTCAAGTTTTGCCCTGCTTCTTTAATAAATTAATAAATTTTAAATAAAGAAGCCATAGACCATAGGGAGGAGGTGAGTGACGTGCGGCATTACGAAATGCTTACGATTTTAAGCGCGGAGATGGAAAATCCGACAGAGGAAGTTGCAAAGCTCGAGGAAGTCGTGCGCAATCTTGGAGGAGTTGTGACTGAGACGAAAGCTTGGGGGAAGAGACCGCTTGCGTATCCCATCCAGAAGAAGGCCGAGGGATTTTATGTTTTGTTTAACTTTGATCTCGAGCCGGCTCAGACTTTTGAGCTCAGACGTATTTTAGGACTGCGTCCGAATGTTTACCGCCAGATGATCGTCCTTCTGGATAAGTAAAATTTTAATTTATATTTATTTGGAGGATTTAGATTTATCATGAGAGGCTATAACAAAGCAGTCATTGCGGGGAATTTAACGCGCGATCCTGAGATGCGTTATACGGTTGACAAAAGAGCCTATGCACGTTTCGGCGTGGCTGTTAATTATAATTACAGAACTAGAAACGGCGAACTCAAGGAAGAAGTCGATTTTATTCCTGTCACAGTATGGGGGCCGATGGCTGAGAACTGCGGAAAATATTTGAGAAAAGGCCGGCCTGTCATAGTAGAGGGACGCATAAGGGTTTCAACTTACGATGCGAAAGACGGCTCAGGCAAAAGAACGTCAACTGAGATTTGGGCGACTGACGTTGTATTCTTAGGCGGAGGCAGAAGCGATAACGATTCTCAGTCTCAGGGTTCGCAGTATTCAGGTGCGCCTTATCCGTCTGCAAGTTCTGCAAATAATTATTCAAGCGCAGCTCAGCCCCAGGACATGCCGCCTTTTGATCCGTACGGCAGCGGCGATGATTCTTTCGGCAGCAGCATTGACGACAAAGGCTTTGACGGAGATTTCGCGCCGGACTTTAACGCAAGTTCTAACTCAAGCTCAGGCTCAGGCAAGAGCGAGGCCGAGATACCGTTTTAAAGTTTAAGATTAAAAATTTTAGTTTAGATTTTGGAGATTTAGAAAGGGAAATTATAGACATGAACGAAAGAGAGCCGAGAGAGGCAAGACCGGCGGCACGCGACGGCATGGCTCAGCGCGGAAATAACATGCGCAGGGGCATGAACCCGAGACGCCGCCCGAAGTTCTGCTATTACTGCGTGGAAAAGCAGGAGCAAGTAGACTATAAAGATGTTGAGAAGCTTCGCAAGTATATCAGCGACCGCGGCAAGATTATTCCAAGACGCGTGACCGGAAACTGCGCAAAGCACCAGCGTCTTTTGACCGAGGCGATTAAGAGAGCGCGTTACATGGCTCTTCTGCCTTATTCGTTGGATTAATTTGCATTAAATTTTTATTAATTTAAATTTTAGTTTATAATACGAGAGCAAAATTTTACGGCTCTCGTATTTTTTTGCGCTTAAAATTTTTTAATTCAGGGGGTTGAGAGAGTACGGGCATGTACTCTCGAGGATTAATATGTTTATTAACGCAAAGGCATTTGCTCGGCTAATATCTTTCACCGCATTGACTGCCCTCCTGATTTTGTGCGGGACTTTCTTCCCGTTCTTTGGCTTTGTCTGCATGATCGCGGCGGCGACTCCGCTGGCTTTGTTAGGCTGCATTGACGGCGCAAATTTTTTAAGCGTCGGCATTTTATTGCTTGAATTATTTTTATTTATAACTTTCTCGCCTTTAATGTCGCTTTATGCTGCGCTGGGATGCGTGCCTCTCGCCATAACTATTTATACTCTATATTTAAGATATAATTTAAAATTTAATAATAATAAAATTTCAGGCGGCTTGGCGTTGTTAATCTGCGCGTCTGCTGCGATAATCTCAAAACTTTTATTGCTAATAATATTTAAATTTTTAACCGGTCGGAATATTTTAATTCCTGATGCGGCGCAGCTTGAGTTAATTATAAATAATTTGGCCGGCTCGGGCGGTGGAGCTGAAGTTCAGCAAGTCAAAGCGTCTTTGTTGCAGGCAATCGCTGTGATGCCTTATATTTTGCCGAGCATATTAATAATTTATTCGAGCTTCGAGGGCGTTGTTAATTATGTTTTGTGCTTAAAAATTTTGAATAAATTAAATTTAAATAAAAAATTGCCGGATCTGCCGAAATTTCAGGAATGGACTTTTATATCTCAGGCCAAGTCGATAATGCCGGTTTTAATATTGACTTTTATTGCCGGATTTTTTATTGACGGCGACAGATGGTTCGAGGGCGCGATATTTATAACTAATTTGAGATTAATATTAAAC
>JAFSNU010000307.1 GCA_017447325.1 Synergistaceae bacterium
GCGAGTATAGCCGCTTGATTTTCCTCCTGAACGACCATTACGCACGAGACAAGCGACATAATTTCAAAAAATACAAAGCAAGTATATAAATCCGCGCTTAAAAATACGCCCATGATCGCGCCGAGCGTCATCAAGACAAATAAATAATAGCGATTGCGATTACGATGATGCGCTAAATATTCGCGGGAAAATAAAGTCGTCTCCGCCCACATGTACGCGATTATTAAAATATAAATTTTTCTGAAATTATCAAGCGTGAAATTTAATCCAAGCCCGCACGCGCCGCTTAAACTTAAATTTAAATTATTAAATCTAAACGCAATGGCAAAAGCTGCGGCAAGCTCGATTAACGAGACCATATCAGCCGTATAATCTCTAAAAGTCTTATTAGTCTTGCCTGCCATGTAGCTTATTACGCCGCCGAACATCGGCCATATAACTAAAAACAATAACGCGAAATTATTATTAATTTTAATCTCCTCCAATCTTGCGGCCACATGCCCGTCAGTCTTCTCTGCAAAATTTTTAATATAATTTATATTTATATTTATAACTCTCCGACAGCAATCATACTAAAAAAATTTAATAAATTTTCAGCGTAAAGGCCATATATAACTGCGCCGAGTGCTAAAATTCCCATGGGTAATAACATATCAAGCCCCGGGTCGCGCACGCCTTTATTCGCGGTCTTAAAGTCAAAATTTTTGCCTGGCATTATCGCGATGCTAAATATGCTAAATATATATAACACAGTCAGCACGCTCGAGATAGCAAGAGCCGCAAGTCCGACATGGCCAAGAGTGTTTGACGCGGCCGCCGCTATTCCTAACTGCCATTTGCCGACAAAGCCAGCCGTCGGAGGCAGACCGCATAATGCTAAGCCTGAAATTAATAACGCGATAAAAGTTTTTGGCATTCCCAAGCCTATGCCCCGCATGTCAAATAAATATTCCCGCTCAGTCTGACATAATACAGCTCCGGCGCAGAAAAATAAATTTATCTTCATGACAGCGTGCGCTCCCATGTGCATTAAAGCTCCGGTCAAGCCTTCGGGCGTTAATAACAACGCGCCCATTAAAATATAGCTTAACTGACTTATAGTTGAATATGCAAAACGTCTCTTAAAATGCTGCGTTGCCAGCGCCATACTTGAGCCGTAAATTATCGTCGCGCAGGTAATTAAAAATGCCGCCGTGTGCGCCCATGTCCCCATTAAAGCTTCAGGCTCGAACACGTACCAAGTTAATCTAATAATCGAAAATATTCCGGCCTTGACGACTGCGACCGCGTGCAGTAACGCCGTGACGGGAGTCGGAGCGACGCTCGCACTGGGCAGCCAGCCGTGAAACGGAAACACAGCCGCCTTAACTCCAAAGCCGATGAAGCCTAATAAATATGCGCTTAATAACATATTAGACGGCTCTTGAGGCCACACGCCGAGCGTGCCGCCTAACACAAAATTTCCGCCGCCGCCCTGATATAAAGCAAAGGCAAGCGCGATAAAGCCTAATGCAGCTCCGCCGACTGAGTAAATTAAATATTTGCGTCCGGCATAACGCGCCCGCCCGTCCATTGCGTACATGACCAAAGGCAAAGTCGTCAGCGTCATAATTTCGTAAAATAAATAAAGCGTCAATAAATTTGCAGATAAAGCTATACCCGCGACAACTCCGAAAGTTAAAACAAACCAGCTGAAGAATGCGTTGTCGTCTAAATTATGTTTCTCGCTCTCGTGCTTCATGTACTCGAAAGCATACAAGCCGGTCAACGGCCATAATAAAGCGATCAAGCCGGAAAATACCATTCCCAGGCCGTCAATTTTAAATGCGAACGCCGCGCCCTCAGAAATTCTAAATATTATTAAAGTGTTCAACGGCGGATTATAAATTAATAATCCCAGTAAAAACGAGTTGAATATCACGCATAATTCAATAAAAATATTTCGGACGCCGCGCGATTTAAATTTTAAAACATGAATTAATAAAGCCGCGAGAGCCGGAAATAAAACCGGAAATATTAAAGTCTTCTCGTTCATGATAATTTCACTCCCGCATTATAAAATTAATTTTGCAATCTCGGCGAACTTATCAGCTAAATAGCCCGCAAATATTCCCGACAGGATCGCTCCGGCGCAGAGCAATAATAACGGCAGCTTCATCTTGACAGGCAGCCGCGTTAACGTCGCCTCTTCCGAATAATTATAATCTTCGCCCGGGAAGAACGCGTCGGCAACTATCGGCAATAAATATCCGGCCGTTAATAACGCGCTTATCATTAAAATTATCACGCCGATATAGCCTAAAGTTCCTAACTCTAAAGCTCCCGAGCCCATGAACCATTTTGCGACAAAGCCGCCGCTCGGAGGCAGACCGATTAACGACACTGACGCAATAGCAAAACAAGACATGGTGATCGGCAACTCTTTGCCTATGCCCTGAAGCTGATCGGCGTAGTGATAGTTCGCGCCCTGCAGCGTGAAATAAATTACAACGCCCGCGCTTAAAAACAAACAGCTCTTGGCCATTGCGTGAGCGACTATCTGCAATAACGCGCCGATAAATCCTTCCGGCGTCAAGAGCATCAAAGCAAATATAACGTAAGATACTTGACTGACGCTCGACCACGCTATGCGTTTCTTCAAATGCTTTTCGGCATAGGCCATCATCGAGCCGACAAAGATAGTCAATAAAGCAAGCGAGATCATCGCATTTTGAACCCACGTGCCGCGCAAAAATTCAGCTCCGGCGATAAAGTAAGTTACGCGAAGCATCGCTATAACTCCGCCCTTAGTAATTAATCCGCTTAACACCGCGCTTGCAGGAGTGGGCGCGACAGGGTGAGCAGTCGGCAGCCACGAGTGCAGAGGCATTAGTCCCGCTTTAGCACCAAAGCCTAATAAAGTTAAAAAAGTTACGGCTAATAAAATATCTTTGTCATGCTGCGTTAATTCTTTAAGATTTAAAACTCCGCCGGGTATGAACTCAGTGCTGACTCCGTAAACGTGAAAGAAACAGAATCCGCCGAGAGCCAACGCCGCGCCGATTAACGAGTATAATAAATATTTCAAAGTGCCGCGTATCGCCTCGCGCTGCTGCGAGTGCATGACCAGCGGCAAAGTCATAAACGTCATAAGCTCATAAAATAAATATAAAGTTAAGAAATTTGCCGCGCACGCAACGCCGTTTAAAATTCCAAAGGTTGACAAGAAGAACGCGAAAAATCTTCCGGTCGGCGGCCGCCTGTGCAGATATTCAAAAGCATATAAAGTGACGAACGGCCAGATTACGGCAAGCAAAATCATAAATATTTTGGACACGCCGTCGATCTTGAACGCAATATTTAAATCACGCGTGATCTTGCATAACACAA
>JAFSNU010000034.1 GCA_017447325.1 Synergistaceae bacterium
GAAGTGAATTTAAATTCTGAACAGACTTTGGATTTTACACATGAGATTTTACTTAATCAGTCTCAGCACACAAAGAGTATGCAGATAAATCCGTATCAGAATTTTGATCCGATACCGGCAAATGTAATTTTAGAGCCGTCGATTGACAGATACTCGCAGGAAGTAATCGAAACATTTAATGATGCGTTAGTAGATACTCACCCGGGTATTACATGGTGGTACAGCGGGTTAATTAGCACGCAGACAAGCGAAAAAGTCGAGTATTATAATTTAAGGCAGATACCGGTTAAAGTCACGGCCTCGGGCTTTGGGCCGAACGAAGGCGTGACTGTTTACTTCGACAGTATTCAAGTCAACTGCTCAAGCAATAGTGCCGACAGCGGTGGAAATTTTACGGGGACGTTCACTATACCGGCTAATATTCCTTCAGGGACTAAACTCGTTGAGTTAATCGGCAGCGTTGAGACTAAAGCTTATGCTTATTTTTCAGGCTTTAACCGTAAAATTACTAAGACTATAAATAATCTTTACAGGACTAAAGGCGACCCGTTGGCTCAGAGCTTTACGCTTAACGAGTCAAGATTAATTTCCGGCGTTGAGTTCTGGCTCGAAAATAAAGGCGCGAGTAATATTAGAGTTGAAATAAGGGAAATGGACAACGGGTATCCGACTACAAGCGTCTTGGCGAGCGCAGTGCTGCCGTTAAATACTTTAACGTCAAAGAGCTGGAACTTGGCGGAGTTTGCAACGCCGGTTTATTTAACCGCCGGAATTGAATACGCTGTCACTATATTAACTAATACTTCAGACCACACCGTTGGAATTGCTGAGCTCGGAGACTGGGACGCTAACACGGGCTGGGTGCGCTCACAAGTTTATTCAGAGGGCGTATTATTCTCAAGCTCCAACGCTGTGACCTGGACACCACACCAGAATGCTGATTTAGCGTTCAGGCTTCTGGGCGCGAAGTTTAATAATTCTAAAAAAATTATTGAGCTCGGCAGCTATGACTTAACGGGCGTTACTGACATTATGCCGCTTGCTGAGGCCGCGATGACCGGTTCAGACACTTACGTCACGTTTATATTAAAGCAGGGCGACGTTGAGATTACTCGAATGCAGCCGTGGCAGGCTATATCTTTCGATAAGACTTTGAGCGGCGAATATATTTTAGAGGCTGAATTATCAGGCGACGCAAAATTCTCGCCGATATTAGGCCGCAGTCCGCAGCTCATGACGGCGAAGCTTGCTAACAGCGCAAATTATATTTCGCGTGCGTTTGCCTGCGGTGCAAATAAGCGGGTTATGATTACGACTAACGAGTTTATGCCGCATGGCTCGAACATCGCAATCTCTGTTATGACCGGCAATGACACATGGACTGAAGCTGAAGTCAGCGAGAACACGGAGATAGGCTCGGGCTGGGTTACCCGCAAGAGATTTGTGAACTGCAATGCTGGGACTACGAGAATTAAAATTGACTTGCAGGGCTCGGCGAGTGCGAGGCCTTTGCTTACGTCGTTAAGTGCGGTTGTTCTTGACGCGTAATTTAAATTAATTTTATTATGGCTGTTTATGACGATAGGAGCGAGCGGAACTGGCCGCTGCCGCATAGAGAAAATAGGTTAGTAGATGACGTTGAGCGCATACGCGACGCGTTTATAGCAGCCGACGATGAATTAACAGCCGCTGATGAGAAAATAGCACGAAAGGCCGAAGTTATTTGCTTAAATAATTTTATTATCTCTAACGACGGCTGGCAGTTGGATGAGGGCGGATTAACAGGCTATAATTATTTTCTAAATATCGAAAATGATTTGTTTAATGCGGACATGATACCGTTTTTAAACATTGACCCGCTCTCGTTTCAAATAGCTATTGACGCTGGCTTATCGTCTATCGTCGGCGTGTATGATAAATATATGACAGTTCGGGCGAGCAAAATACCGGCTGATAGAATTAAAGCCGCGTTATTACTCGTGAATGACGGCGAGATTGAGGAAAAGCCGTTCCATTACTCAGACTTAGCAACTGAAGCTGATATAGACGACGTGTTAAGCAAGCAGTACGACGACGACGACATCAGCAGCACGGGCGTTGCGTCGGACGAAGACTTAAGCGATATTATCGTCAATATGTATGACGATGATGACGAGGGCGAGACCGGTGAGGCTGCGGACGCTGAGGACATAAGCGGGATTATTGAAAATATGTATAACGGCGAAGATACTTCAAGCTCAAGCTCAAGCTCAGGCTCAAGCTCAAGCTCAGACCCGACGATTGCGTCGCAGGAAGACATTGATGACGTTTTAGGCAATCAGTATGATGATTAAATTTGCACACAGAGCAAGAGAGCCTCCGGCTTTCAGGCTCTAATTATTTTTGCGCTGATAGGTATTTAGAAAAATATTTTGTGAATTGAAGAAAAGAGGAAATTTATTATGGCTAATAACAAAAAAGTAACGGTTGACCAGTTATCACAGGTAGTAAAGGGCGCGGGAAGAAACAACGACGCACGTTTCTTAAAGCTGAGCGACAAGGGCGCACTCGCGACAAAGAACTCGGTTGCGAAGTCGGATTTAACGGCAGAACTCAGCACGGAGATTTCAGGCAAGGCCAACAGCGCGACAAGCTTGGCGGGTTACAATATCGCAGACGCTTACACGAAGACCGAAGTCGACACGAGCCTCGCTGCTAAAGCCGACAGCGCGACTACTCTTGCGGGTTACAATATCGCAGACGCTTATACTAAGACGCAGGTTGACACGAGCCTCGCTGCTAAAGCCGATACCGCGACTACTATTTCAGGCTACGGCATCACTGACGCTTACACTAAGGCTGAGGTTGACGCTAAAATCACGGCGACTTACAAGCCGAAGGGCAGCCTCGCAGCTTCCGGCATTGCCGCAAGCTTATTAGTCGCAGCGAACGAGGGCAACGTCTACAACGTCACGGAAGCCTTTACGACGACCGCCGACTTCGTTGAGGGCGCGGGCAAAACTCATCCGGCCGGCAGCAATATCGTTGTCGTCAACACAGCAGCCGCTAATGCAGCAGCAGTTTACAAGTTCGACGTGTTAGCAGGCATGGTTGACTTGAGCAATTATGCAACGCTCGACGACGTTGAGGCCGCAACCTCAGCCGATATTACCGCTATCATCAACGGACAGTACGAAGAGTAATTTTATTTAATTCAGCAATCCTCCAGAGTTCGGGGCGCAAGTTTTATTAACGGGGCTTGCGTCCCTTTTAATTTTAAAATTTTTAGAGGTGAGAGTGAGAGCATGAGCAAGATAACAGAGTCGCTGAATAAATTTTATAACATGGCAGTAAAGAATATTAAAGAGGGCTTAGAGAGTTTAACTTCAACAGTCAACGCTAACAGCAGCAAACTATCAGCATTAGGAGCGCCGCACAGCTTTACGCTCACGACTGACGGCTGGACAGCATACACGGCGGACGGCGGCGATAATAATTATTATAAATCACTTGCAGTTTCAGGCATGACAACGTCCGACGTTGTTGACGCGACTATAAACTATAATTCTATAGCAGCGGCAAGGGACTGCGGACTTAATCCAACGGTGGAGACGGCTAATAATGTTTTGTTGTTCAGGACAAAGAAAATTCCGACGGAGAGCATACAGGGCAGCTGGCATTATATTTACAAAGCTTAATGAACAGGGGTGAGTGATGATATGGCATTAGGAAGAGTGAACGTCCCCGGCTTTATCAAGTTCAACACTGACGAGATTGACAGCAAGACCGGCAGCTCAAGCAATTTAAACACTGAAAGCAAATCAAATTTTATTTCATCAATAAACGAGATACAGGGCGAGTCAGCAAGCTTAACGACGAACGCAAGCTCCGCAATGACAGCAGCACAGAGCGCGTCAACAGCAGCAAGCACGGCAGGCTCAACAGCAAGCACAGCGAAGACAAACGCAGACAGCGCAGCAGACACAGCAGGCACAGCTAATACTAACGCTAATTCAGCTTTAACTAAAATCGGAGATTTATCAAGCTTAGAGACTGAAACGAAGTCGAGTATAGTCGCGGCGGTGAATGAGTTATTAACAAGCGGCGGCGGCGGCTCGCACAGCTCAGACCCTGAACTGTCATTCAGCGCGGTTAGTGCTGAAGTACCAGGCACAAATCAGAGCGTCGGAATTAACTGCACATACAGGGGGTCGGGCGTGCTTACGGCAACAAGCAGCGCACCGGACGTTATCGCCGTAAGTATTCAAGCTTTAGGCAGCGGCGCGGTTACAGTCAAGAAAATTATTTTAACGCGCGTGGGCTACAGTCTGGATGACACAACGATAAACATTGCATTAACGAGCGACGGCGAACACGACGCAGCAAGCGGAACGATTACAGTCGCAGGGACAGCTTACGTGATAGGCGCAACACTTGAGGATACGGACTGGGCAAGCATTCAGACAGTTGGAGCAATGGGTATCGGCGCAAATTATTTTGACATCGGCGATACAAAGACGATAACTTTAAACGGCACGGTCGGGACTTTAGCATTGAGCAATTACCAGTGCAAAGTATTTATAATTGAATTTAATTACAGGGGCGATAACGGAATTTATTTTCAGGGCTTTAAGAACGTATCAGACAAC